>CAIZGQ010000703.1 GCA_903932565.1 uncultured Hyphomicrobiales bacterium | reverse complement strand
GCCCGCCAGCCAGTTCCGTCGGCCGGTCAGCCAGCCAATGTAGCGCAAATGGTAACGAATGTTGGTGCGGGCTGCCCGCACGGCATCCATGTCAGGCGCACCGCCGCCCTGCTCGGGTCGCAGGAACCGCTTGTAGATCTTCTCCGTTACCAGCCAGCTGGAGACTTCAGCGAAAAACTTGATGTTGAACCATTCCACCAGGCGGCGGACTTCGATGCGCCCGGCAGGATCCTCTGGGAGCAGACGACGCTCGCCCATCGCCAGACCAAACGTCTCGTCGAGATATTCGCAAATAATTGCCGCCCCAGGGACCGATGGCATCATCTCGTCCACCAGCACGGGCGTCTGCCCGGCGGGATTCAGCACCAGAAACTCCGGCCGCCGCTCGTGAATACGTTCTTCCACAAGCTCGGGCTCCAACCCGAATTCGGCAAGCACGAGGCGTATGAATCGGGACTGCGGACAAAACGGATGGTGATAGAGCGTCGCCATGAGGATCCGGGAAAGCGCGACCACAGGGGGATGGTGAAGGCCTGGACGCCAGAGGTGGCCGCGTCGCAACGCAACCTGACACCGCTATAAGAGAGCAGGTCCAGCCCGTAAACCCATTGCTGGTCTTCCGCACGGCATGGCTCGTGTGCGCCAGCTCAAAATGAGCGCAAAGCGCCGGCACCGCTCTGGCTCCCACATCGGGCAAGCGCTCTTGTTAGGCACGCGTGCTCATCGGTTCCACGATTTGCTCGAGGCGCAACAATTCGTCCAGGGACAAGAGATCATGGCGCAAAAAGCGCTCGACCAATGGCGACAGGGCGCGGGCTTTTTCGGCCATCGGATGGCTTGGCTGCCGCAGAAATTGTCGCAAGACCGGGTGGTGGCGGAGCTCCGCTGCAAGCTTTTCGTGCCTGCCGTAGCTCCAGTCATCTACGTCTGTCGGACCCAGCATCGATTTAGCCTTGCGCGCACCTTCGTCAGACGTGAGCTGTACTATGCCATGGCAGCGCTATCTGCACAATTCTGCGTTCGACGATTTCTATTGCAATGCAACAATTGCAAGACCTCAAGGTTCCGCAGATCAGACGCGTTTCTCGGGAGAACGACATAAATCGGCGATTATGCAGCGCTCACAATCTGGCGTGCGGGCCTTGCAGACATAGCGCCCGTGCAGGATCAGCCAATGGTGCGCGTGCAGGAGAAATTCCTGCGGGATGATCGCCATCAGGCCAAGCTCAATCGCCAGCGGCGTCTTGCCCCGCGCCAGCGGAATACGGTTCGACACCCGAAAGAGGTGCGTATCCACCGCCATGGTGGCGTGACCGAACGCCATGTTGAGAACCACATTGGCAGTCTTTCGGCCAACCCCTGGCAGCTTCTCCAAAGCCTCGCGATCCTGCGGCACGATCGAGCCGTGTTCGGCGATCAGCTGCGCGCTCAGCGCGATGACGTTCTTTGCCTTGTTGCGATAAAGCCCGATGGTTTTGACGAGGTCCCGGACGCGGTCTTCGCCAAGATCCAGCATCTTTTCCGGCGTATCGGCGAGCGCAAACAATCGCCGCGTGGCCTTGTTCACCCCAACATCGGTTGCCTGCGCGGACAGCACGACGGCGACGAGGAGCGTGAAGGGATTCACATATTCGAGCTCACCCTTGGGCTCCGGATTGGCCGCCTGAAACCGCGTGAAGATCTCGCGCACCAAGGCTGGATCTGGCTTGGCAAGGGCTTTTGCCTTTGGGGTTCTTGATTTGACAGGCGATTTTGCTTTGGCCGCCGTTTTTCGCACAGCCGTTTTTGTGGCGACTGGCTTGCCCAGAGCTGATTTTTTGGCAGGCTTTTTTTTGGCAGATGCTTTTTTGGTCGCTGTTGTCTGCGCCATCACCTGCGATGCTTTGCTGCGGGGGGCGGGGGTCGCTTTGATCTTTTTTACGGGCATAGTGACGTTATAAATTCGAATGTCGGCGACGCCAATTGGGCCGCGCCGGACGTTTCGACCCAGCCTTGAGGAGCCTGTCGGTGGATGATCTGATTTTTCAGGCGCGGTTGCGTCCCCACAGGTCCTTGGACCGGCGGGGCTTTACCTGGCTGATCAGCATTTTCATTGCGTTTTCCACCTTCATCAGCATCCCGTTTTACCTGATGGGCGCATGGCCGGTTGTGGGCTTTTTCGGTCTCGATATTTTTCTGGTGTGGTTCGCCTTTCGCGCGAATTTTCGGGCCGCGCGCGCCTATGAAGACGTGGCGCTGTCGCCGCTGGAATTGCAGATCGCCAAAGTATCCGCAAAGGGCTCGCGGGCCGAATGGCAGTTCAATCCGCTATGGGTCCGGCTCGAGCGTCAGGACCACGAGGAATTCGGCATTCAGCGGCTCGCGCTGCTCTCAAGTGGAAAACGTCTCGAAATCGCGACCTTTCTGGGCGCTGACGCAAAGGCCGAGTTTGCTGATTCGTTTTCCCTCGCGCTGTCAAAAGCACGTCGGGGCCGCCGCTATTCCTAAAAATCGACATCACGAACAACAAAAAGGGCCTCGACGCGGCTGCGCGGAGGCCCTTTTTCGTGTCTGCCAAACGGCAGGCGTTCCTTGCACCTAATGCAAGCTCACCGTCTCAAGCTGGTTTTCCCAAGCATTGGCGATGGCCATATCGCGGCTGTCGGTCAGCATGATCGGCGTGCCGTCAGCTGCCAGCAGCGCAAAAAGCTCCAGGTTTGGGGCCAACTGCGGCGCTTGCGGAAACAGCGCCTGTGCGTGCTGCGACAGCAACGGCTTCACATAGGCAAACTTGCCACCGCCCAGATGCGCGAATTGCTCGGGTGTCATCTGAAGAAGAAAAGTTTCGTCCTGACTATTCGTCTTGTCCTGCGTATTCATCGCTTTTCCTTTCACGCGGTTCCGATTGGACCCCGCAGTTTCAGCGCGGACGATCAGTCGTCCCGCACCAAAATATCGATCTTCCGAACGATCCGTTCCGGCTCTGGACGCGCCAGATCCACCGAAAGCAGGCCATTTGAAAGATCCGCACCGAGAACCTGCATGCCCTCGGCCAGTAAAAACATCCTCTGAAATTGCCGGGCGGCAATTCCACGATGCAGATATTGACGTTCCTTGTCGTCCACCTGCCGGCCGCGAATGACCAGCTGGCGTTCTTCCAGCGACACATCGAGCTGATCGCGCGTAAACCCGGCCACAGCGAGCGTGATACGGAGCCGCTCGGGTGTCAGGTCCGTCGGGACCAGGCGCTCGATGTTATAAGGCGGGTAGCCATCCGACGTGGACCGGGTGACACGGTCGAGCGCCCTCTCGATGTCATCAAAGCCAAGAAGAAACGGCGAATTCAGCGTGGGAATACGTGACATGCGAAGCCCTTAGTTGGCGCCTCGAACGACAGGACCCTGGTCGGCATCCCGGCGGGGCAACGTGCCCCACCGATTGATATGCGATGAGCATCGCAGGTCTTCAAGGGGTGATCCCAAACCGCTTTGCCCAGCTTGATTTGGGGTCAGGCCTGCTGGATGCCAGACACGACCCAGCCGCTCGCGCCAGAGCCGATCGAACGACGGAACGTCCAAACTTCAGTCGCCTCTGCCGGAACGGTGGCATTGCCTTCCACCAGGCGCCCGGAGGCGCGATCATAGGTGGCGTCGATCAGCGAAAACCGCATGGCGACGGTCGCATAATCCGCATCGCGCTCACGCCAGGCCTCCGACAGGTCGCCCTTTTCAAAGCGCACATCCGAGACCTTGTTGATCACGCCGCGCTTGGCATTATCGGCCACCTGCTCGGCGAAGTAGGACGCCATCTCAGGTGTTCCGATGCGCCGAAGTGCCCCAAGATCCTCTGCGGTATAAGCAGCCTGCGATGAGACCAGCAGCTTTTCAAAGGCCTGATAATCAGCCCCGTCCAGCGTCAGTGGCTGGGTCGCAGGCGCTGACGGCTGGCTGCCGAACCCACTACCGAATCCGCCACCCTGGCCACCGGTTTGTCCGGCCCCGCCGAACATTGACGACGACGGTCCGCTGGAGAACGGCGAGGTCGAGGGTGCCGCCCCGGCAAAGCTCGGCTGCTGACGTCGCGCGAACCAGCCAATGGCAAACTTCACGACGAAGAAGATCAAAGCCGCCTGGATAAGCAGGCCGAAGATGGAGCTCAGTCCACCCAACCCGCCGAACATGCCGCCACCAAAGAGCATCCCGAACAGACCAGCACCGAGGAGGCCGCCGATGAGGCCACGACCAAGCCCGCCGCCAAAGAACCCACCTGTATTGCCCGGCTGCTGATAGCCGCCGACATTCGGCGCGGTCTGCGGCGTCATCGAGCGCTCCATCGGAGCCGCCGGACGCGGCGCAACCGAGGTGCTGGGCGGCGCTGAATAGGTGCGCGTGCCGCGGCTGCCAAAGCTGGACCCGCCACCAAGGCGAGCTTCTGCGACAAGCGGCGACAAGATCAATGTGAGAGCAAAGGCGCCTGCAACCAACCGGCGACCCGTGTGAGATGCCGAAAACTTGAAAAAGGCGGTCATGGTGTCCTCGTCGACAAGCCGGGGCGTCGCCCTGGCGCTGCCGATATGGGGATGCGCAAAGCCAAGCAACAGGGGTGGTGCCGCGCGACTATCGCGCAATCACCTGGCCGCGCTAGATTGCGTCGACTTGTGATTTGGAAGGCTTTCATGCAATCGCGCGCTGCCATTCTGCGGGCCCTCGCCAAACCGCCCTATGCCATTTCGAAGCCGCTTTCCATCGAGACAATTAACCTTGGCGAGCCCGGGCCCGGCGAAGTCTTGGTGAAAATCGCCGCCGCAGGGCTCTGCCATTCTGACTTGTCCGTGATCAATGGTGAGCGCCCCCGACCGTTGCCCATGGCGCTCGGCCACGAGGCTGCAGGCGTGGTCGTGGGCTGCGGCGCGGGCGTCACGGACCTGGAGCTGGGCGACCATGTGCTGAAACATTCTGCGAAGAAGATTCGGCGGCTGTATCAGGACAGGATTCTGGCCGGGTTTGCCGGTTCGACGGCGGATGCGTTTGCGCTGTTCAAGCGGTTTGAGGCCAAGCTGGAGCAGTTCAGCGGAAACCTGAACCGGGCGGCGGTGGAGGCCGCGCACCGGCTGGACATGGGTGTCTTCATCAT
>CAIZGQ010000702.1 GCA_903932565.1 uncultured Hyphomicrobiales bacterium | reverse complement strand
CCCAGTGGCACCCGCAGCGCCGGCTCCCGTTGCTCCGGCGCCTGCTGCGCCTGCCCCCATCGCTCCGGGTCCTGCTGCGCCTGCCGCCCAGGCTCCCGCCTTGCAGCGCCAGCAGCAGCCACAGCCCGCCCAACCCGCGCCCATTCCCCAGGGCGCTCGCACCGTGGTGCCGGGCCAGCCAATCGCTGGTCAGCAGCCTGGGGCCCAGCAGCCGCAGGCGCGTCCGCAACAGCCCGGCGGAGAACGTCGTGGCGGTGGCATTGGGCCGGGAACAGCGGGTGCGATCGGTCTGGGTGCCGGACTTGTCGGCGGGTTCATTGCTGGAAGTGCGACGCAGTCCTACGCCGATGTTCAGCGTCAGCGCCGTGAAGTGAATGGCGACGGTTACACGCTCTATGAAGAGCCCGGCCGCCAGATCATTCGCGAGAACGATCATTATTTCGTTCAGCACGATGAAACCGAGCGCTTCCGGGATCTGGGTGGCCCCGTGCAAACATACCAGCAGGGCAACACGCTGGTGACGACATCTGTGCGTCCCGATGGTGACGAGATCATCACCATCACCGACGTGCGGGGACGATTGCTGCGGCGTGAACGGCGTGGCCGTGACGGGCGTGTCGTGGTGTTGATCGACAACACCTATTCCGGCCCGGAACGCAGCTACGAACAGGACATCATCCAGCTGCCTCCGCCGGTATATTCGCAGCCGCGCGAACGCTATTTCATCGACGCCGATCAGGCCCCTGAAGAACAGATCTACGAGACGCTGATCGCACCACCCGCGTCGGCACTTCCGCGCCGCTATACTCTGGATGAAGTGCGCGCGAGCCCCGATGTGCGCGCTTATATGCCCGCCATCGATATCAACACGATCACCTTTGATACCGGGTCATATTTCATCTCGAATGATCAGGCGGCCCGCTTGCAGGGCATCGCGCAGGCCTTGTTGCGGGCGATTCACAAAAACCCCAACGAGGTCTATCTGATCGAAGGGCACACGGACGCGGTTGGGTCACCGATTGACAACATCTCGCTGTCGGATCGACGCGCCCAATCGGTGGCGACACTGCTGACGCAGTCCTTCAACGTGCCGCCGGAAAACCTCGCGACACAGGGCTTTGGGTCGCAATATCCAAAGGTCCAGACACAGGGGCCGTCGCGTGAAAACCGCCGCGTCACAGTGCGCCGCATCACGCCGCTGCTGAAGACAGAAGCGGCCCGATAAAGACACACGCGGCAGGCGACCTGTGTTGGTTGCCTGCCGACTTGATTTTAACGCTACAACTTCAACGTTTTCTTGAGATACGCCGCAACGATCTCAGCAACCGCATCTTCGCGGTTGCGATAAAAATGATCGCAATTGGGGACGATCTCGACCTCGCACGGGCCGCTTGAGAGCTTCGAAAATTCCTTTGCGGGATAATTCGCAGGTGGCTCAAGGTCTCCGACCAAATAGAGCGTTGGAGCCACAATTTTTGGTGCAAGTGCCAAAACGTCCGGCATTTCAGACAGGCGGTCGATGAAACTCTCGGCTGTGATCACCCACCACCAGCCTGGCAGCAACATCAAGTCCTTGCCGCGCCCTGCCGCAACCATGGCGTGAGCGGTCTCGGTTAATTCCTCCAATCGATCCACCGCAAACAAACCCGCTTTACAGCTGAGAGGAACGGAATCCCTGCCGCCCCCATGTGCCGAGAGCAGCACCATCGCAGGCGTGTCAGGCCGCTCAGACACATGTTTCACGGCCAGCATGCCGCCATTGCTGTGCCCGATGACGATGGGGTTTTTAAAGCCTTGCGATGTCATCCAATCAGCTGCCGTCACGTTGTCGGCAATCGACTCCGAGGTGAGCTGGAATGCGCCGCCCTCCGCCGCACGCGAATCGCGAATGCTCAGGATGTCGTGGCCGCGACGGTTGAAGGCGAGACAAGCCAGGCCGAGACTCGTGAGATACGGCGGCAAAAAGCGCAGCGCACCCGTATAAAAGTTCATGGTGTTGCCATGAAACAAAAGGACAGAGCCGCGGATCGGCCCGGATTCAGGCGTATGGAACGCGCCATCAAGCGGCAGCGTGTCGGTTGGAATGGTGACGAGTTCTGTGCGCATGATCCCTCAAACGTGCCAGTGTCGCGGGGCTGGTTCGAAGAAGCCTTCGCGCTGCTCGATGTTAGGTCTGCACGCGCACGAGCGCCAGCGCGCAAATCTTGACGGCATAGCTTGGTTGGCTCCGCATTTGCGGGACATGATCAACCATTCTATCCTGTCCAAAAATTAGCGTGGCGCGGCGCGGCTTGACCTGCCGCCTGAACAAGACCGCGCGACAGGGGGATGGAATGATTCACACAATCGAGATCCGTGATGGCATGCGCATCGAATGGGATGTGCCGATCACGATGGACGATGGCATCATTCTTCGCGCGGATATCTTCCGCCCGCTTGGTGATCATCCGTGCCCCGCGCTTGTCACATATGGCCCATATGGAAAGGGACTTTCCTTTCAGCAGGGCTACAAGACCGCATGGGAGATCATGGCGCGCGATTATCCCGACGCGCTTGAGAACAGTTCCAACCTCTACCAGAATTGGGAAGTGCCAGACCCCGAGCGATGGGTGCCCGATGGCTACGCCTGTGTGCGTATCGACAGTCGGGGGGCAGGCCGCTCACCGGGCTTTCTTGCGGTGCATGGTCCGCGCGAAACGCAGGATTTTGCGATCTGCATTGATTGGGTTGGCAGCCAGCCTTGGTGCACGGGCAAGGTCGGTCTGAACGGCATTTCTTATTATGGCGCCAATCAATGGCGGGTGGCTGCGCTCCAACCAAAACATCTTGCGGCCATGTGCATCTGGGAAGGCTTTGCCGACAATTACCGAGATGCCACGCATCACGGCGGCATTCTGTCCGTGTTTCGCAAAAACTGGCAGGAGATGCAGGTCAAGACTGTGCAGCACGGTCTTGGTGAACGTGGGCCGCGAAGTGTGGTGACAGGCGAACTTGTGTGCGGACCGGAGACATTGCCGGACGACGAGCTTTTGAAAAATCGCGCTGACATGCCCGGAGAATTACTCCGCAACCACCTCGATGGTGCATATTACTGGTCGCAGGCAGGCGACATGGCCAAAATTAAAGTCCCACTTTTGAGTTGCGCCAATTGGGGCGGGCAGGGCCTGCATCTGCGCGGCAATATCGAAGGGTTTGTGCATGCAGCCTCTGACAACAAATGGCTGGAAGTTCATGGCGGTGCGCATTGGGCAGAGTTTTACACCAATTACGGGCTTGAGTTGCAGAAGCGGTTTTTTGGGCACTTTCTGAAAAACGAAGACACTGGCTGGATGCAGCAGCCCAACGTACAGATCCAAATCCGCGTGCCGGGGCAGGTAAAATTTCCAGTTCGCCACGAATCCCAGTGGCCGCTGGCACAAACCCAATGGACGAAGTTTTATCTCGACCCTGACAATCTGACGCTGTCGGAAACACCTGTCGCATCCCATGCGGACATGTCGTTTGATGCCATGGGGGATGGCGTCACGTTTTTATCCCCGGTGCTGACGTCACCTCTGGAGATCACCGGGCCGTCGGCCGCCAAGCTATTCCTGAGTTCGCAGACGCGGGACGCAGATGTCTTTCTCGTGCTGCAGGTGTTTGACCCCGCTGGCAAAGAGGTCACGTTTTACGGCGCGATTGATCCGCACACGCCCGTTGGCCAGGGTTGGTTGCGCGCCTCACATCGCAAGCTTGATGTTGAGAAAAGCCAGCCATACCGGCCGTTTCATCCACATGATGAGGTGCAGCTTCTGGAACCCGGCGTTGCAGTTGAGCTCGACATCGAGATCTGGCCAACCTGCATCGTGATCCCAGCGGGGTATCGCTTTGGTCTCAATGTGCGTGGCTGCGATTATGTCTGGGCCGGGGCGGCCGAAGCGCTGTCCAACATGAAGCGCCCGCTGACGGGTTGCGGGCCGTTTCTGCATGACGATCCTGATGATCGGCCTGCAGCGGTTTTCGGCGGGCGAAACACGTTGCATGTCAGCCCGCAGCACGCGCCATATCTCTTGTTGCCGATCATCCCGCAGGCGTGAAGCCTCAGGTTTTCACAGGATGTTTGGCATAATAGGCAAGGTCATCCGCAGATGGTGTCCATTCGGGATGGCCCCGCCAGGCGCGTGTGGGATAGGCCATGTTCTCACCAAAGCGAATGCGAAAGAGCAGCGTTCGCGTGGGCCCATTTTCGTATTCGTGTACCTCGCCCGGCGGGTGGACAACAAAGGCCCCTGGTTTGATGTCCACCGTCCGGTCCGGGGTGCGCATGACGCCGCCGCCGTCAAAACAGAAATAGATTTCAGTTGCCTGCGGATGGCAATGATCCGGGCTGATTTGTCCCGGCTCCCAACAGGCAACAGTGACGTCACCACCCGGATAGCGCTTGAGAATTTTCTCAATATGCTTGGTCGAATTGAATTCCTGCTCTTCGATCAGGCTGAAGACATCCATGTCACAGGCTTCCAGTTTTGTGGGCAAGAAAAAAGCCTGCCGAATATTTTTCGACAGGCTTTCGTTGATTGCTAGTTTTCGAGATATTTTGCTGGCGGATAGTCACGCGAATAAACCGGGCTCGCAAGAAATTGTTTCTTGTCATAAGTCCAGAATTGCGAAACGTCCTTGTAAGTTTTGATGATCGAATTCACCAAGCGACCATCCTTGCGGGTCACTTTTCGGATGTAGACGTTGCCCACAACGTTGCCGTAGTCATCAAAGCTGACGGGCCCGCGACACGTCTCAACTTTCGTGGCCCGCAACGCCTTCATGAAGGCTTCTTTATTTTCAATCTTGCCATCGACAGCCTTCAAGGCAGCTTCAAGCACGGCACCATTTGTGTAGGTTGCTGCTGCATAAAAACCCGGGTCATAGCCGGCCTCTTTGCGAAAGGCAGCGGCGAAGGCTAGGTTGATCGGGTTATCAAGTTCGGCCGAATACCAGCAGGATGTGATTGTGCCAACGGCTTCGTCGCCCATGTTGCGCAACACGGCCTCATCCAGATGCGTCATGCCGCCAACGATCTTCAGTTTGGTTTGCAGGCCGTATTCCACAAACTGCCGCGTGAAGCGAAAGCCGTTGGAACCTTCAAACGACGCGTAAAGCGCATCCGCCTTGAGATTGAGCTGCGCGATATAGCTGGCATAATCGGGCACTGTCAGAGGGGGCCAGAGCTTTTGAACGATGCGGCCGCCATTGTCCTCAAACACGCGCTGGAAGCCTGCGCACATTTCTTGCCCATACGCCGTATCGGAGCCGATGGTGATCATCCGCTTGTAGCCCAGCTCCTTGGCGCAATAATCTGCCAAAGGCCCGGCGCATTGCGACGACGTCGACGTCGCGCGCACAAACCACGGAATGGTTTTACGCTGTGTCATATCTTCAGCCGCCGCAACGGACAGCGTTGGGATGCCTTTTTCTGCGATGTAATCCTGGATCGCCAACGCCTCGAAGGCCGCCAGCGGGCCGATGAAACAGTGCACGCCGTTCTTTTCAAAAAGCTCCTGCGATTTGGCACGAATCTGTTGCGGGTTGCTGGCCGAATCTGCTGTAAACAGCTCGACCTTTCGGCCGGCCAGCATGTAATTGCGCTCGCGCAGATACATCTGCAGACCGCGCTCCATATCAAGACCGCCCGAAGCCAGTGGCCCGGTTTTCACCGTAAGCAGGCCAATCTTGATGGGCTCTCCCGATTGGGCACGAGCACCCGTGCCCGCAACGGACGCAAGCGCCGTCGTTGCGGCACCTTGGACAAATGAACGCCGTGTTGTCGTCATAAAAACCTCCCCTGTTTTAACATGCGATTTTTCGCTTATGAGACTTTTGGCAACGCAATTTGTTTTACTGGGCACCTCCCAAATCCACACGACAACAGGTGTCGACTTGAAACATCAGTCGTCCCATTTGGGGGCGAAGGGCGGCGATACGATGCGCGCATTTGGCCGCTTCAGGGCGGAGATCTCGGCCATCTCTGCCGCCGACAGGACGAAATCGAAAATGTTGAAATTCTCTTCGATGCGCGAGGGCGTCACGGATTTTGGAACTGCAATGGTTTTGGGCTGCTGGATCTGCCAGCGCAGCACAATTTGGGCTGAGGTTTTGCCATGCGCTTTGGCAATTTTCACGATCACAGGCTCTTCAAACGCCGCACCCTTGCCAATCGGACAATAGGAGGCCCAGGCCATGTCATATTGCGCTGCTTTGGCGCGCAACTTCGTCTGGTCGAGATAAGGGTGATATTCATTTTGCATATACGCCAAGGGCTCGGTTGCGTGGCGCTGGGCTTCATCCACCATCGCAAGCGTGAAATTGGAAATGCCAATATTGCGCGTCAGGCCGCGGCGTTTTGCTTCACACAGGTCTGCGATTGTGTCCTTGATGGGCGTGGCCGGGTTTGGCCAATGGATGACAAGCAGATCCACATAATCAAGCTTGAGGCGCTTCAGGCTTTCTTCCGTCGCCGGCAGCATCCTGTTGACGGCTGGGTTGCTCCACTCGGCACCGTGCAGGGCCTTGGTCGTGACGAACACGTGATCGCGGGCAACGCCGGATGCGCGCAGGCCTTCGCCGCACTCCACTTCGTTACCGTAAAAACGCGCGGTATCGATGTGCCGATATCCGACCTTCAAGGCATGGGCAACCGAATCGACGCATTGCTGCCCCAGACTCATGAAAGTGCCGATACCAACGGCTGGAATTGACATCCCATGGGCGGTGACAAGCGGACAATCTTCTGGACGTGGCATGTTTTATCCTGCTGGCTTCAATTGAAAGATACCTGATCTATCAGGCATTCGGGATGATGGGCAGAAGCACGAAATTGTCTGTATCGTCGCCGATGTGAAGGCTGGTGACGCCACCAAAGCGCGAGACCGGCCGATCGCGGGGGTCATCATGCAGAAAAGGCCCGCAGCCGGTGTCTGTGTTCTTTGCTCGGGCGAAAGACATCTGCGCGCAAAAAAACGTTATCATCCATGGGGATTGCCACATCCCAATCGATGCACATGTCCGCGTGACCGGTGCTCTGTTGCATCGCGCATCCTCCCCGGGACGTGCCTGTCTGTCTTGCTTATCGGACACGTTCCCGGCCAGCTTG
>CAIZGQ010000701.1 GCA_903932565.1 uncultured Hyphomicrobiales bacterium | reverse complement strand
GCGGTGGGCTTGGGGCCATTTACGAAATCGAGGCCTTGGATAAAGGCGGGGCTGATGTCTTCCTGCTCGGCGAACGGGGACGCTTTGCACCGTTCGGCGTTGCGGGCGGTGGTCCAGCAAGTCTCAATCGCTTCACTTGGCGCGATACGCATGGCACGCATGAGCCGCCGTTGGCCTCGAAAGTCACCGATGTGCACATTGCGCAAGGCGAGCGCATCCGGCTGGAGACACCCGGTGGTGGTGGCTATGGCGATCCACTGACGCGCGCCCCTGACCGTGTCGCGCGCGATGCCCGGCTTGGGTACATCAGCAAAGAGGAAGCCCGCGATCATTATGGCGTTGCGCTGCGTGAAGATGGTGCAGTTGAAGCCGCCGCAACACATGCCCTTCGGGCCGCTCGCAGAGCATCAATATCATGAGCGCGGCCCCTCCAACCGAGTCGCAAATTCTGGGCGTCGATATTGGTGGAACGTTCACAGACTTTTTTCTGTTCGATCCCGTCCATCGCACATTTACGACGACAAAATCAGCCTCAAATCGCGGCGATGAGGCAACAGGCTTTTTGATCGGTCTTGAACAACTCGGCGGTTCGGCAGCGCGTGCGTCCATCGTACACGGCACCACGGTTGGTACGAATGCGTTGCTGGAGCGCAAAGGCGCGCGCATTGGCGTGATCACAACAACCGGCTTTCGCGACACGTTGGAGATGCGCCGCCGTGACCGCCCCAACACCTGGGGCCTCTGGGGCGATTTTATCCCGATCGCTGATCGTGACATGCGTTTGGAAGTTGCCGAGCGCACGCTTGCGAGCGGCGACATTCGCCAAAGTGTAGATCTTGTCGGCGTCGAGACGGCAGTGCGAACGCTTTTGCAACAAGGTGCTCAGGCGCTCGCGATTATTTTCATCAATGCCTACGCTAATCCCGCAAACGAGATTGCGGCGGCGGCGACGGCACGTGCCATCTGGCCCAATGCGCATGTCGTCGCCTCGCACGAAGTGTTGCCTGAAATCCGCGAGTTTGAACGCGCCTCCACGACAGCGCTGAATGCCTATCTGCAACCCGTCGTCGGGGATTATCTTGGGCGGATTGAGGCTGCATTGGAGAGGGCCGGTGCAACTTCGGATTTGCTCATCGTGCAATCAAATGGTGGCATCATGTCCGCGCGCACAGCGCGTCGTTTGCCGGTGCGCACAGCCCTGTCGGGGCCAGCTGCCGGCGTGATTGCTGCCGCCGCCATTGGACGAAATGCAAATTGCCCCGATATCATCACGGCAGATCTTGGCGGCACGTCGTTTGATGTGTCGCTTGTGGTCAAGTCCAAGCCTGCCCTTGCGGCGCAGGTGACGGTGGATTTCGGTCTCGTCATCCGCACGCCGATGATTGAAATTGCCACCATTGGCGCTGGCGGTGGCTCGATTGCGAGTGTCGACAAAACCGGACTTCTGCAAGTTGGGCCGGAAAGTGCGGGCTCAGTTCCTGGTCCCGCCTGCTACGGCAAGGGCAACACACGGCCGACTTTGACGGATGCACACGTAGTCCTGGGGCGCATCGATGCCAGGTCGCCGATTGGCGGTCGGCCTGCGCTGGATCGTGATGCAGCGGGCGCGGCGGTGCTGGCGCATGTGGGCCAGCCGCTTGGTCTCAACGTTATGCAGGCGGCAGAGGCTATTCTGCAGATTGCGGAAGCCCGCATGGCTGGTGCCATCCGCCTCATCTCGATCGAGCGCGGCCATGATCCCACGCGCTTTGCGCTGCTCCCCTTTGGCGGTGGTGGCGCACTACATGTGTGCGCAATGATCCGTGCCGTTGGCCTCTCACGCGCGCTGGTCCCGCCGCTGCCGGGCATCAACTCGGCACTTGG
>CAIZGQ010000700.1 GCA_903932565.1 uncultured Hyphomicrobiales bacterium | reverse complement strand
GTATGCTGGAACAGGGTCACAACATTGCTGAAACGGCCGAGGCCATCGCGCAGCGTGGCTTCCAGAATCGGCTGCGCAAAGGCATTGCGGCGCGGATAGCCAAAGTCGCGCGCCTTGGGTTCCACCTGCGCAAAGCAAACCCCGCCGGGTGTCAGATATTGCAGGCCGTAATCCATCGCGACATTGGCGATCACCGCATCGGCCAGCCCAATCGCTTGCATGGTGCGCAGCGACTCGTCATCGATGGAGACGGCGCGCGGGGCCTGCACGGTTGAGGCGTTACGCTCAATCAGCACGACCCGCAGACCCGCGAGACCCAGCGCATTGGCGAGCGTCAAGCCCGTCGGTCCAGCGCCCACGATGGCAACATCGCAGACCATGTTCGCGGTCTCGGAAACAGCGGTGGGATCGGGCATATCGCGTCCAACTGAGGAAAGATTTATCTACTTTTCTCAAAAAATGAGAATTGTCAAACTTTTCGATGAGGTCTATCCAATTTCATGGTACATATTGTGCAAAGTTTCGGGCTGCTAACAGCCGAGGGGAACGCGTGTGTCAGGTCTTGATCGCTACAGTTTGATCCTGCACCTGTTCAGCGAAGCCCGGCCGGTGTGGAGCGTCACCGAGATGGCGGAGGCGTCCGGCGCCCCGCAAAGCACAGCCTACCGCACGGTGCATGAGCTTGTGCGCCAGGGCTTTCTCGAACCCGCTGCCGATGCGCGCTATCGGCTGGGGGCCGCGTTTCTGGAATTTGACCGGCTGATCCGCAAGACCGATCCTTATCTCGCCGCCGGAACCTTGTTGCTGAATGATGTGATCGCGCAGGCGCGTGTGCCATGTCTTGCCCTGTTGGCACGGCTTTATACGGATCGCGTGATGTGCGTCGCCGATTGCGCCAACGCGGGCGCACCTGTGTCGAGTTATGAGCGCGGTCGCCCGATGCCGCTGACGCGCGGGGCGACCTCCAAGGTTGTGCTGGCGCATCTGCCAGCCCGGCGTCTCGCCAAAGTACTGGAAACAGAAGCGCCGCTTGCGGATGACATGACGCTAAAAGCGGAGTTGCGGGCCATTCGCAAGCGCGGGTTCTGCATCAGCCGCAGCGAGATTGATAAGGACAGGGTCGGCATTGGCGCGCCGATTGTCGTGCCGGAGGCGGGCATCGTCGGGTCGCTCAGCCTCGTGGCGTTTGTGAAGGACCTGGACGAGGCGACAGAGCGCCGCCTGGTCTTGCTGACGGTCTCATCGGCCAGCCTGTTGGCGGAGAGCCTGCTGACGACGCCCCAGCCGACGTCTTAAGCACCGAGCGTTTGCGCCATGTGCCACGCCTGTTGCGCAATGCGCCGTCCGCGCTGCCCAACCTCAAGCGCATCGGCACTTGCCGCCGAGCCGTCGAGACCGCGCTTCAAGACACCCTGCAGAATGGCGGCGATGCGGAACATGCTGAAGATCACATAGGTCTCCAGTTCAGGAATATCTGCGCGTCCGGTGCGACGGCAATAATCTGCGACCAGTGTGGCCTCGGACGGGATGCCAAGGGCATCCAGATCCTCGCCGTCCAAGCCGCGGAACAGATCCGGCGACAGACGCCACGCCATCACAAGATAAGCGAAATCAGCGAGCGGATCGCCAAGCGTTGCGAGCTCCCAGTCGAGCACGGCGATGACGCGCGGCTCGGTTGGATGAAAGATCAGATTGTCCATGCGAAAATCACCATGGACCAATCGCGTTTCGGCTTCTGGAATGGACTGCCGCGACAACCAGTCGATCAGCTGATCCATGGCTGGATTGGGCTCGGTTTCGCTCGCGCGATATTGCGCCGACCATCGCGAAATCTGCCGGGCCATATAGCCGCCGGGCCGACCAAAGCCTTCAAGCCCCACGGCGTGCCAGTCGACGAGGTGCAGTTTCGCAAGTGTCTCGCCCATGGCGGCAAACAGCGTCCCGCGCTCGTGTCGCGGCACGTGCGGCAGTCTTGGGTCAGCAAAGATCCGGCCTTCCACATGGGCCATCACATAAAACGCGCTGCCGATAATGGCGGGATCGTCGCAGAGCGCGATCATGCGCGGCACGGGGACGTTGGTGGTGGCCAGCGCCGCCATAACGCGATATTCGCGATCCACCGCATGGGCGCTCGCCAGCAGCACGCCGGGCGGCTTGCGGCGCAACACAAAGAGCCCACGATCCGTGGTGATCTTGTAGGTCGGGTTCGATTGCCCGCCCGAAAACGCCGAGATCGCGAGGATGCGCGCGCCCTCCACATGGTTTGCAAACCACGGATCAAGCTGCGTCCGGTCGAGTGCGTTTGCTGCGTCGCGCATGATGTCTCCTCGCATCCTGATTTAGCATCAAACAGGACGCGAGCGAGACCCGTGTCAGCGACGAGGCACGAGTTGGCTTATTCGACCGTGATGGACACCGTCTCGGAGACCAGTGGCGGATCATGTGGCACGTGGTTCTGGTCGCCCATGATCAGCTGCAGCGTGTGCTTGCCCGGCGGCAGGTCGAGCACGGTCTCGGTCTGGCCGCCGCCAAAATGGCGATGCGTGCCATCGGCGGGGATGGGGCCTTCGAGATCGGCGCCGGTTGGGGCAGCCGTATCAATCAGAATGTGATGGTGCCCGGTCTTGGGGGCAGCCGTGCCTGCGGGGGCGACGCCAAGGCCCTTGAGACCGAATTTCACGGTCACCTTGCCCTTGATGGTCGCCCCATTGGCGGGCTCGATCAGATAAAGCTTGGCGTCGGTCGGCCAGAACTCTGCTGCGGCTGCGGATCCTGCACTCAGTCCAATCGCCGCAATCAATGCAATGCGTTTCATTCAACCCTCCCGGATTATCGCTACTCTCAACCTACGCGATCTGGTGTGGCGCAGATGTGCGGCGTCGCAACGCGCGATATGTCCCAATCTTGACGCCCGTTTGCCAAGACGTGCCGCTTGGCCGGTGGACAGCGGGGGTAATCTAATTGGCTTGCAGCCAGATGCGATTCGCCCGGATAAGACAGGCCATGCGCTTTTCACCCGCCTTTCTGGACGAAATCCGGACCCGTCTCCCGGTCTCGGAGGTGGTGCGCCGTCGCGTGAAACTGCTGAAATCCGGCCGCGAGTGGAAGGGCCTGTCGCCGTTTGGCTCGGAGAAAACGCCGTCCTTCTTCGTCAATGATCAGAAGATGGCGTGGTTCGACTTCTCGTCGGGCAAGAACGGCAACATCTTCGACTTTGTCATGGAGACGGAAGGGCTTTCGTTTCCCGAGGCTGTCGAGCGGTTGGCACAGGAAGCCGGCGTGCCCTTGCCGGTCGCCTCGCCCGAGAGCGAGGCGCGCGAGCAGCGCCGCGCCGGGCTGCATGATGTGCTGGACATGACCGTGCGCTTTTTTGAGGATCAGCTGCAGGGGCGCGGTGGCGCAAAGGCACGCGGCTACATGGCCGATCGTGGCCTGACCCCGGCGCTGCAAAAACAGTTTCGGCTTGGCTATTCGCCGCCCGACCGCTTTGCCCTGCGCGATTATCTGGCGGGCAAGGGCGCGTCTGCCGACACGATGATCGAGGCTGGCCTTTTGGTCCATGGCGAGGAGATCGCCGTTCCCTACGACCGGTTTCGCGACCGGGTGATGTTCCCGATTTTTGATCGCTCGGGTCGGCCCATCGCCTTTGGCGGGCGCGCCATGGATAAGTCGGTCGCGGCCAAGTATCTGAACTCGCCCGAGACGCCGCTGTTTCACAAGGGCGGCGTGCTGTTCAACCATCACAATGCCCGCAAGGCCGCCCATGACCGGGGCACGGTCATCGCGGTTGAAGGCTATGTGGACGTGATTTCCATGAGCGCGGTGGGCTTCCCCCATGTGGTGGCGCCGCTGGGCACAGCCCTGACGCCGGACCAATGTGCGCTGCTCTGGACGATGTCGGGTGAACCGATCCTCTGCTTTGATGGCGACAAGGCGGGCCGCAAGGCGGCGCACCGCGCGGTCGATGTGGCACTGCCGCTGATTGGCGCGGACAAGAGCCTGCGCTTTGCCTTTTTGCCGGAAGGCCAGGACCCGGACGATCTGGCGCGCTCGGGCGGGCAGGAGGCAATTGCCGCCGTCCTCAATGCGGCCCGGCCTTTGGTCGATGTGCTGTGGACCCGGGAAGTTGAGGCGCAGCCGCTCGATACGCCCGAGCGCAAGGCTGCGCTGGAACGTCGTCTGAATGAGCTGTTGAAGGGGATCACCGACGAGACCCTGCGGCGGCATTATCGCGATGACATCAACGCGCGGCTGCAGGCCCTGCGGGGCGGTGGACGCAGCGGTCCCGCGCAGGCATATGGTGCGAGCAGCGCGCAAGGGTTTGGGCGTGGCCCGTCGGGCTTTGGCTCTATGCAGCAGCCGGGCCGTCGGCGTGGCTATCAGGCTGAGCCCGCGCGGGGCTATGTGGGCGCGCCGCTGATGGCGAGCCCGGGGCTGACGCGCTCCAACATGTTCAATCGCCATCTCGCCGTACCGGTGCGTGAAGCTGGCATCTTGATGATTTTTATGAATTATCCCGATCTGCTAGACCGCTACGCCGAGGATCTATCGAGCCTTGAACTCGACAATCGCGATCTCGAGCGTCTGCGCAGCGCGCTGCTGCGCCTGGCCGCTGAAGTTCATGGCGATCGCGCAGACCTCCGGGCCGCGCTGGATGCGGCCGGGGAAGAGCCGCTGCGCCGACGGCTTGAGACAGCCGTTGCCGGGGCCTTTCCAATTGCCGTGCGGGCCGATGCCGAACCCGCCGATGTAGAAGTCGCTCTACGACAAGCTCTGGCCTTGCATCGAAGGGCTCGGTCATTACATAAGGAGTTGACAGCTGCGGCCGCCGCTTTTGCCGAAACCTCTGACGAGGATACCTTTGCCCGATTGCGAGAGATCCAAACGGAACTCGCTGGGCTTGATGGGCGCGAGGCATCGACGGACGCGTTGGGGATATCGGGACCTGCATCGAGCGGATTGCTGGATGCAAAGTGAAGTATTGCAGCGGGCTCTGCCAAGTATCGGCAGCAAGTCTGTTGGGCTGGGCTAAGGATGCCAGTTGCAACACCGAACCAGCAGGTTCGGAGTTTCCGGCCGCTATCTGATGTTTGGCCATTGCGATTAACGGCTCCACCGCCTAAATGGCGGGGCCAGCTTCATTCCGGTTTCCGCGGCTGGATCAAGCACGCGATTGTTTTGAGGGTTTTTGATCCTCGGTATGGTTAATGCCGCCTTAACCGGCCGGCGTGCATAAGCGCCTACACGCTGAAATTCCCTCGGGTGGAATTTCGCAAGATAAAATTCGGGGCGATGTGATCGTCCCGCACCTGTCCTCAGGCGAACCCGATGCGCCCGGGTCCGCAGTACGGAGTTGAACGAGATGGCGAAAAAGGACGACGAAAAGGTCGAGGGCGAAGGCGCCGTAGTTGAAACAACTGATAGCCCGTTGCTCGATTTGTCGGATGCCGCCGTCAAGCGAATGATCAAGCTCGCCAAAAAGCGAGGCTTTGTGACCCATGATGAACTGAACGCCGTTCTGCCCTCCGAAGAAGTGTCCTCCGATCAGATCGAGGACATTTACGCGATGCTCAATGAGATGGGCATCAATGTTGTCGACGCTGAAGAAGCTGACGACAACGAAGGGGAAGAGGCAGCGCCTGCCGAGGAAGCCGACGAGTCCGAAAGCTCCGAACTTGTCGAGGCGCGCCCAACATCCGTTGTTGCCACCACCAAATCTGAGCCGGCCGACCGCACCGACGATCCCGTGCGCATGTATTTGCGCGAAATGGGTTCGGTTGAGCTGTTGTCGCGCGAAGGCGAAATCGCGATTGCAAAGCGCATCGAGGCTGGCCGCGAGGCGATGATTGCCGGGCTCTGCGAGAGCCCGCTGACCTTTCAGGCCATTATCATTTGGCGCGATGAACTCAACGACGGCAAAGTGTTGCTGCGCGACATCATCGATCTTGAAGCAACCTATGCAGGCCCCGACGGCAAGAATATCGTCAAGCCGGATCTGAGCGAAGAGGGCGGCCCGATTGCGCGCGCCCCCTCGACCGCGCCCAAGATGCTGCCGCCGGGCTTTGAAGCTGGCGGCGAGCAGCCGGCTGAAGAGAACTTCGAAGAAGAAGACGATATCGAGAACTCGGTTTCTCTGTCGGCGATGGAAGCCGAATTGAAGCCGAAGGTGCTCGACACGTTTGATCGCATTGCGGATGCTTACAAGAAGCTGCGCAAGCTGCAGGACCAGAACGTCGAGAACAAGCTGAAGAACGAGGCGCTGACGCCCTCGCAGGACCGTAAGTACAAGCAGCTCAAGAAAGAGATCGTCACCGACGTCAAGTCGCTGTCGCTGAACCAGAACCGCATCGATGCGCTGGTCGAGCAGCTCTATGACATCAATAAGCGCCTCATCTCGCTTGAAACAAAGCTGATGCGCACGGCCGAAGCCCATGCCGTGTCGCGCGATGACTTTTTGAAGAATTACCAGGGCTCGGAGCTCGACCCCAAGTGGGTGCTGCGGGTCTCCAAGCTCGGCGGTCGCGGCTGGAAGGATTTTGTCGCCAACGAAAAGGACGCTATCCATTCGCTCCGCGGCGACATTCACATGCTGGCGACGGAAACGGGCCTCGAGATCTCCGAGTTCCGCAAGATCGTCCACATGGTGCAGAAGGGCGAGCGCGAAGCCCGCCAGGCCAAGAAGGAAATGGTGGAGGCGAACCTGCGTCTCGTCATCTCCATCGCCAAGAAATACACCAATCGTGGCTTGCAGTTTCTGGATCTGATCCAGGAAGGTAACATTGGCTTGATGAAGGCAGTCGACAAGTTCGAGTATCGCCGCGGCTACAAGTTCTCGACCTATGCGACGTGGTGGATTCGTCAGGCGATCACGCGCTCGATTGCCGATCAGGCGCGCACCATCCGTATTCCGGTCCATATGATCGAGACGATCAACAAGATCGTGCGCACCTCGCGCCAGATGCTGCATGAGATCGGCCGCGAGCCGACGCCCGAAGAGCTGGCCGAAAAGCTGGCCATGCCGCTCGAAAAAGTGCGCAAGGTTCTCAAGATTGCCAAGGAGCCGATCTCGCTTGAGACGCCAATTGGCGACGAAGAGGATTCGCATCTCGGCGATTTCATCGAAGACAAGAATGCAATCCTGCCGATTGATGCAGCGATCCAGTCCAATCTTCGTGAAACGACGACCCGCGTGCTGGCCTCGCTCACGCCGCGCGAAGAGCGTGTGCTGCGCATGCGCTTTGGCATCGGCATGAACACGGACCACACGCTGGAGGAAGTCGGCCAGCAGTTTTCCGTGACCCGTGAGCGTATTCGTCAGATCGAGGCGAAGGCACTACGCAAGCTCAAGCACCCCAGCCGCTCGCGCAAGTTGCGCAGCTTTCTGGATAATTGAGGTCGAGGCTTTTCGACCCTCATCCGTCACGCTCCGCGTGCCACCTTCTCCCAGGGGAGAAGGGTCGGGCTGCGGCTAACCCTCTCCCAAGGGACAGGGTGGTCGGCGGATGCCGACCGGGTGAGGGTGAGGGATGACTTACGTCGTGATCCCCATGCCCCAACCCGCTCTCACCATCTGGTACAACACCCGCTGCCCGGTTTGCGATGCTGGCATCAACTGGCAGATGTCCAAGCTGCTCCCATTGCTGCGCAGCGGCACCATTGTCTTCCGCGACATCAATCAGGAGCCCAGTGCGCTGGGGTCGTTTGGCGCTGACGTCAACGATGTGCGCCGTCGCCTCCACGCGGTGGACGCAGAGGGTCAGCTGGTCGTGGGTGCAGATGTCGCCATCGCCATCTGGCGCATGACACCGGGCGAGGCCTGGCTTGCAAAGCTGTGCGGCAATCCCGTGATGCTGCCTGTCACCCGCCTCGCCTACAACAGGTTTGCCGACGCGCTGTTTGCCTGGAACCGGTGGCGCGGCCGCTGGTAGGGGCGTCAGGCCCCGGCCTTCGCTTTGCTTCAACTTTAATAAAATGCACCAGCGGACACCGGGACATTCAGTAACCCTGATCCCGGATAGGCCACGCGAGATACATCGCAGAGCGATTATGAATCGCAATTGCTTGCAAGCATTGAGCTTTTGTTCACCCATGCCGGTGAGGTTGGGCAGTGATACATGAGGGATCACTGCGATGACCAACCACTTCTTGATGCAGCTCAAGGCATCGACGGCCCGGTTTCGGGCGGATCAACGTGGCCAGATGGCGCTGACGTTTTCCTTGGCGTTGATCCCCATCATGGGCCTGGTCGGCACGGCCGTGGATTATTCGCGAGCCGTGGGGACCAAATCAGCCTTGCAGCAGGCGACAGATGCGACAGTGCTCGCCTTCGTCAAAACCGCAGGCAATATGACGAGCACGCAGCTTGCGTCCGCCATGAGCGCTTATCTCATTTCGACAGCGCAGGACGGCAACGCTGTCATTGTTGGCTCGCCTGTGTTGACCAACAGCAATGGCAAGCTTTGCGTCAACACGCAGACGGCCATGAGCACAGCCTTCATGAAAATCGCGCACATCAACACGGTCACCGTGTCTGCGAGTGCGTGCGCGACCAATGCCGGCGGCACCTTCGAGATTGCACTGGCGCTCGACAACACCGGATCGATGGGCACGTTTGATTACGTGACGGCGCGTACCAAGATTCAAAACGAAGTGCTTGCGGCCACCAACCTCGTCAACACGGTCTTCAACGGCAATTCAATGTCGGCGAATTACAAAGTGTCGGTCGTGCCATTCAGCGCGGCGGTGCGTGTTGGGACCAATTACACAACCCAGGCCTGGGTTGATACGCTTGGAAAGTCCTCCATCCATTGGGAGAACTTCCCCAAAGCTGCCACCAACAAGTGGAATCCGACATCCCGCTTTGATCTCTTCTCGCAGGTTGGCGTCAATTGGCTCGGCTGTTTTGAAGAACGCCCGCAACCCTATTCGCTGACAGACACGCCACCTGATCCGGTCAATCCTGATACGTTGTTTGTGCCTTACTTTGCGCCCGATGAAGGCTCGCAATCCTATCCCTATTCGGCGGACAACAATTACCTGTCCAACAACAATGGCGGCACTTGCTCGACATCGCCCGACGGCACCAATGCGAAGAATTTCGACAATGGCGGCTGGACTTACGGCGACGGCACCAAGACCTGGAACGATGGTCAGGCCAAGCTGTGCAAATACAAGGGCCAGAGCGCCAGCAATTACGCGGCGGGCCCCAACTGGGGTTGCGATTCATCCGTTCCCACAGTGCAGCTTTTGACCAATCAGAAGTCTGATCTCACCAACAAGCTCAGCGCCATGCAGGCAAACGGCACGACCAACCTCGTGTCTGGTTTCATGTGGGCGTGGCGGACGATTTCCCCCAACGGTCCGTTTACGTCGGACACATCGGTGAAACCTTACAATTACACAAGCCCGACGGGTGTGCCGAACACCAAGGCCATTGTGTTTATGACGGACGGTTACAGCAACTGGCAGCCCGATACCGGCGACATGATTGGCGGCTATTATTCGTCGCTGGGTTACTATCACAACAACCGCATGGGTGCGTTGCCCATCAAGAATTCCAACGGCACGACGACCAACCAGACGCCAACGCCCAACAACCAGCGCGACTATATGGATGCGGCCTTTCTGCAAGCCTGCACCAATGCAAAAGCTGCGGGCGTGGTCGTTTACACAGTGGGCTTCAGC
>CAIZGQ010000699.1 GCA_903932565.1 uncultured Hyphomicrobiales bacterium | reverse complement strand
TAATAATCGAGCTTTTCCTGCAAGGGCGTGTCGTGCCCGCGCATCAGAAATGCGTCTTCGCCCATGGCTTTGTGGTCCAGCGCAGCAAACACCGGCGTTGAGAAGGTGTCGCCCGCCTTCCATTCAATGGTCTTGCCATTCACGACCGTGGTGCCATGGCCTTTTACAGCGTGGAAGACAGCGCTGCAGGAGCGCAGCGGCGGGCTGATCGTATGGCCCGGACGCAGCATCATCGCGGTAAAGCCGAAGGCTGGCAGCACGGACTTGCCGGTCTCGGGATTGACGAAGTCGAACTCCACCGCTTCGCTCGCCGGTGTGTAGGCGGCCGCGGCGCGCAGCGTTGCCTCGGTCTTGGTCCAGGGGTAGCGCATCATCGGGTATTTCGCGGCGCGCTCGCCAAGCTTGCGGCTGGGGACGAGGCCTGCGCTGGAATATTCGATATTGGCCGCATCCGGCCGATTGCGCGGGGCCTGCAGCTCCGCTTCGACGGCGTAAGACCCTTCGAGGTAATAATACAGCGGCAGGTCGAGGAGATCGAGCCAGATCACCGGCTCGGTGCCGTCATGGCCGTGGTCATGCCAGCAACCCGTCGGGGTCAAGATCAGGTCACCCCGGCTCATGGGAAGCTTTTCGCCATCCACGATGGTGTAGGCGCCCTCGCCCTCCACCACGATCCGGGCCGCACTGGGGGTGTGCTTGTGTGCTGGGGCCTTCTCGCCCGGCAGCAGCAGTTGCAGCCCGCAATAGATCGAGGCGGTGGCCTGCATGGCACCGACACCACGGCCCGGGTCCGACAGCACGAGAACGCGCCGCTCGGCCTTTTCCACCGGGGTCAGCTCGCCAGCGCGGATCAGCAGGGGCCGCACCCGGTCAAACGCCCAGAGGGTGGCCTGCGAAATCGGCATGGGTGCGTTGTGGGGCAAAACGTTGCGCATCTGCGGCCAGAGCGGTGAAACCTGAGCCTTTTCCATCTCCTGACGATAGTCAGCGGGCAGGTCTTCCATGCGTCCAAGGGACTCGGTCATGATGGCGTCCTCTCCTGTCAGTTTGTGGCGGCAGGCCTCGGCGCAAAGCCCAATGCCGCCTGTTTTGCTGACCTTCGTTCTACTGGACACGGGGGCATGATGCCAACGCAAAGACACGTGCCGACGACCAATTTCGCGAACCGATGCGCATGCCGCATCGAGCTTGGCCTTGAGGCCCGGTGCCAGCCGTTTGGGGCGCAGCCGGCATAAAGACGGTGGTCAGCGCCAGTCCACATAGCGTCAATGACTTGCGAAACGGCAAGTCTGCCCTTAAACGGCGAAGAGGCATTGCCATTGGGCGTGCAGGTTCAGAAACGGAATCGATATGGTGCAAGCAGCAAGCACAGCGACGCCGGCCGGGGGCATTCTGGCGGGCAAGCGCGGCCTGGTGATGGGGGTTGCCAACAATCGCTCCATTGCATGGGGCATTGCGCGGGCTGCGCGCGCCCATGGCGCTGAGCTTGCCTTTTCCTTTCAGGGTGAGGCGCTGGAAAAGCGTGTTCGCCCGCTGGCGGCCGAGCTCAACGCGGCTGTCGTCGGCCATTGCGATGTGACGGATTCAGCGTCCATCGATGCGGTCTTTGCCGAGGTGGACAAGCTTTGGGGCGGGCTGGATTTCGTCGTCCATTGCATCGCCTTTGCCGACAAGGACGAGTTGACCGGACGCTATGTGGATACGTCTGAGGCGAACTTCACCAAGTCCCTGCTCATCTCCTGCTATTCCTTCACCGCAATTGCGCAGCGGGCGGAAAAGCTCATGACCAAGGGCGGCTCCATGCTGACCCTGACCTATTACGGCGCTGAAAAGTGGATGCCGCATTACAATGTGATGGGCGTTGCCAAGGCGGCCTTGGAAGCCAGCGTGCGCTATCTCGCGGCCGATCTTGGCGAAAAAGATATCCGCATTAACGCGCTGTCAGCTGGTCCGATCAAGACGCTGGCCGCCTCTGGTATCGGCGACTTCCGCTATATCCTGAAGTGGAACGAGTACAACGCACCCTTGCGCCGGACCGTCACCATCGAGGAAGTCGGCGAGACAGCAGCCTTCCTGCTCTCGCCCATGTCTCGCGGCATCACCGGCGAAGTTCTGCACGTGGATGCCGGCTATCATGTGGTGGGCATGAAGAACCCGCTGGCACCCGACATCACGGTCGCCAGCAAGGATTGAGCTTAGCGACGCGAGGCCGGGCGGGGGTCGTCGGCGCGCCTCGACCTGACGTAACCCTCAGGTCTTGGTCGGATCGGTCTTGGTCGGATCGGTTTCAATCATGTGCCCGGCGCGGTCGCGCTTGGTGGCGAGATAGCGGACATTGTGGGCGTTCAATCGACCCATGATCCGCTGGTCTGACACAACCTTAAGGCCAGCCTCTTCCAGCGCTGCAATCTTCAGTGGATTGTTGGTCATGATGCGCACTTGGTTGACGCCAAGCTGCTTCAGCATGTCCGCCGCAAAGGCGAACCCGCGCTGGTCGTGGTCAAATCCCAGCACTTCGTCAGCGTCGTAGGTGTCGAAGCCCTGCGCCTGCAGCTGGTAAGCGCGGATCTTGTTGGAAAGGCCGTTGCCGCGCCCCTCCTGGTCCAAATATAGAATAATCCCGCCTTCGTTCTCGGCCATGAAGCGGGCTGTGTCCCGCAATTGGTCGCCGCAGTCGCATTTGAGGCTGCCAAACAGGTCTCCCGTCAGGCAGGCCGAGTGCAAGCGAATGGTTACGGGCTGGCTGAGGTCAGGCTTGCCGACAATCACCGCCACCTGATCACGCATGCCCTCGCCGCCGCGGAACACGACAAACTCGCTGGTCTGAGCACCCTCCAGCGGCACGGGCGCACGGCCAATCAGCCGCAAGGCCGCATTTTGCGCGCCGCGGTAGCCCATGATGTCTGCGGCTCCCACATGCAACGTGCTGGGGAATTGATCGCGCGTGCCATCACCCGGCAGCACCAGGGCTGTGGGGAGTACCTGCGCAAGCGACAACAGCTCCAGCGCGCTCTGATGGACATGCGAGAGGCTCGCGACGGGGGTGTCGATCCGCGTGTTGATGTCGAGCGCCAGCGCCTGGATGCGGGCAAGATCAATGTGCGGCAGGGCTACAAAGCCAGCCTCTTCGCGCTCAAGACCAAGCCGACGCAGGCGTGGGGCCGGCAACACCAGGCGACCCGTCCCATGGGCCAGCGCATCCAGCCGGGCGGCCATGGCAGGCTCGAGCGCATCAACGCTGAACACCAGGAGCTGGGCCTGCCCCTCGCTGATCAGCACGGGACGGCCGGCTCGCACTTCTGCGATGGCACGCTCCACGGCGATGGTCGCTGCGGAGCTCATTCTTTCTTTTTGAAATAGATTTGCCGTCACGAACGCCTCGACCCCGCAAGGGACTTAATCTGGGTTATATCATAGCCGTGACCACCCTAGGCGGTACGTCATTGCGTAACTTAAGATAATTAACACGTCGCCTCACATTTCAGCGAGGTCCGACAAAAGGCTATGTGGAGTGCCATTTGCCCGTTTGCGACATCGGAGAATACGCATCGCCTGGCAGTTCGGATGCCCAGAGCGTGTTTGAACCTTTTCGGCAGCCCATTCTTGATCGCCCCTTTGTGGTCGCGCAGCTCGGCCAGTCGCTGGACGGTCGCATTGCGACCATCAGCGGCGAGTCCCGCTATATCAACGGCCCGGCGGCGCTCGACCACCTGCACAGCCTGAGGGCGCATGTCGACGCGGTGGTGGTTGGCTGCAGCACAGTCCTCGCGGATGACCCCCAATTGACGGTCCGCCGCTATCCGGGCGGCAAGCATCCAGCCCGCGTGGTGATCGACCCCAATGGTCGGCTCGACGGAACTGGCAAATGGCTCGAGGCCGACGGCATTCGTCGCATCTTGGTCCGTGCGGCGGGAGAACCTGGAAGTGATGTGGCCCATGGCGCGGCAGCAAAGGCTGGCGTGGAGTGCCTGTCGGTTGCCACGCAAAATGGCCAGCTGGCGCCTCGAAGCATCCTCGATGCCCTGTTCGCCGCTGGCATGAAACGCATTCTCATCGAGGGGGGTGCAAATACGATTGCGCGCTTTCTCGACGCAGAATGCCTGGATCGCCTGCATGTTCTTGTGTCGCCCGTGCTGATTGGCTCGGGACGTGCAGGGATCGACCTGAAGCCGGTGGCGGATCTCGCCCTTGCCCGGCGCCCCGTCACGCACGTGCATCTGCTGGGCGGTGGGGATGTGCTTTTTGACTGCGATCTTTCATCCTGCCGACATGTTACCGCGTAAAGCATAAAGATGTGACTGAGCGGCATGCCGCGCGCATGAAGGGAAAGACATGATGCAAGCGACTTCCGTGACCGGTGAGACCCCTTATTCCGCCACTGCCAAAACGCTTCACTGGATCATTGCGGTCATGGTGATCGTGCTCATCCCCGTGGGGTTCATCATGGGGGACCTGCCGGAAGGCCCACTCCAGGACAATATTTTCAACGCGCATGAATCCTTCGGACTGCTGCTGTTTGTTTTGATGATTGTTCGATTTGCGCGCCGCCTGAGCGGAACGCCCGCGCCCGCGCAAAGCCTGTCGCCGATGGAGCGCAAGCTGTCGACGCTTGTGCACTACAGTTTTTACGCGTTGCTTTTTGCCATGCCGGTGATCGGCTATTTCGGCGTCTCGGCTTACGGAGAAGGCCCGAGCTTTTTTGGGTTGAAGCTGCCTGCTTTGCTCGCGAAAGATGAGAAGTTCGCCGACAAGATCTTCTGGGTTCACTGGGCCGGTGGCGTGCTGATCTCAGCTTTGTTTGTGCTGCACGTCGGCGGCGCTGCCATGCATGCGTGGGTCAAGCGCGATGGCGTGATGCAGCGCATGCTTCCCAACCGGGCGAGCTGAGACCATTTCAACCGAGCCCGCAGCGTTCAGCGTTGCGGGCGTGCCAGCAGATCAATATGGCTGATCGTGCAGGATACGGCAGTCTCCCGGGCGGTGAGCCAGTCACGCACATTGGCTTTGTCCAGCATGCCGGTCTCGTCTGCTGCGCCAGCGATGCCGCGTGCCAGTGCCTGCATCAGGCCGCGCTCATCTACGCCAAGCTCCCAGGGGCTTTGAGCGGCCTCAACTGCATAGCCTTGCTCTTTCAAGGCGTCTGACAGAAGACCCGCTGCCGCAGGTCCAGCAGCAGCCCCAAAGCCTTTATCCGTGACCTGATGATGATGAAAAGCTGCGAGAACGGCCGCGTCATGCGCGTGCGCCGGACGCCAGATTTCGTCGCCGGAATAGGTGAGGATCGTATAAAGTGGCAGGCTGTGCGCAGCGAGCTCCCGCGCAAATTTTTCGATCCAGCTTTTTGACGCCAGATCAAGGTCGAGCCGAGACCTCTCGAACTAATCACGAGCGCCGTGCTAACATCTCCCTCAGTCTAGCTGATGACACTAACGACTATCACTTAGTGC
>CAIZGQ010000698.1 GCA_903932565.1 uncultured Hyphomicrobiales bacterium | reverse complement strand
TCGAGCCCTGCCTCGTCGGTTGCGGCGGCAATGGCGGCAAGGGTTTCGGTTTCAAGCGTGCTGAGATCAGACATGGCGGGTCCAGTGAAAAGCGTGCCGCCTTTTCCCCGCCTTCGGCTGCTCTCGTCAAGGCATTTGGTGGAATTGGCCGCTGCAGTGAACCCATCTCAGCCCAGAATGTCCCAGAACAGGGAGGCCCAGGCGAGGATGCCGATGCCGACAGCGCCCGCCAGCGGCACCAGCGCCATCGCGCGACGGACAAGCGGGGTCGCGTCACGGCCACTGATCTGCCAGCCGAGCCACAGGCACCAGAGGCCCGCACCCGCCAGCAGCAACCCGCGCAGGATGGCAACGCCGGGCAGGATGATGCCTTCGGCCTTCAGCATGGTGATGGTGAGCGCCGACAGGCCCAGAAACACGCCGCAGCCTGCAATCGGGATGAGGCTTTGCGCCAGATGGTGGAACCTGGCGCTGGACCAAGGGCCCAGCACCCGCGTCGCCAGCGCCAGCCCGGCGCAGACGAGGCTGCCGACCAGTGCCGAGGTGACGACGATGTAGCCGACCATCACAGTGCCATCCAGCGGGGTCAGCACGTCGTTCTGGGCCGGGTAGTTGGTCAGCACCCACCACGGCAGGATTGGCTCCAGCGGCCACGTCACATCGTGGTTGATGAGCCATTCGGCGAGGTGCTGCTTCACCTCGATGTAAAGATCGGACGAGGACCAGTGAAATGCGCCAGCTGCCAGTCCCAACAGGCCAAAGGCGATCAGCACCGTGTCCCAGGGCCGCGTCTTCTCGGCGGCAACCCGCACGATGTCGTCACTTGGCGAGCGCGTGGCAAGCGTGATGGCTCCGCGAAAGCCGCTGCAGCGTCCGCACATGTGGCAGAGGCTTGCGCCCTGCATGCGCTTCAGCGGCACCAGCGGGGCACAATTGACGGTTTCGGGCGCTGTGCCGCGCGGCTTGGACCAGGCATTCCAGTCCTCCGTATTCATGCGAAAATGCACGGGGGCCAGTTTTGACAGCAGGCCGAACACGCCATTGACCGGGCACATATAGCGGCACCAGACGCGCTTGCTGCGACCGTAAAGATAGCCAACAGCCATCGCGGCAAGTGTGGAACCGCCGAGCACGATGACAACAGGTTTTGGGTACTGGTAGACGCTGACCATCTGCCCGTAGATCGTTGTGCCGGCAAAGGCGACAAACGGCCAGCCGCGCCACGTCAGCCAGCGGGGCACCGCGAGCCCGCGCCCGTGTTCGCTGACGATTTCCGACAGCGCGCCTTCCGGACACAGCAGTCCGCACCAGGCGCGGCCCACCAGGACCATGCTGAGCAGTACGAACGGCCACCAGATGCCCCAGAAGGCGAATTGCGCGAACAGCGTCACATTGGTCCACATGTGCGCGGTGCGGTCCGGCAACGGCAGCACGGCCGGCACCACCAGCAACAGAACGTAGACCCCAACGACCACCCATTGCGCACCGCGAATGGCGCGCTGGTGGCGCATCAGCCAGTCACCGCCAGCCGCCAGCACCCGGTCAATCCGGCGCGGGGCGTGCGCGGGCCCGGCAGGCAGGCCATGCAGGGCTGTGTCCAGCGGTGCGTTCAACGGGAAACCAGCGTGGGCTTGGGCTGCGGACGAAAGAAGATCATCAGCATGATCCCCCAATAGAGCGCAAACACGCCGAGCTCCCACAGATCGGGCTTGGCCCGGTAACCGGTCAGCGCAGCGATGAGCCCACCGATCACGCCGTGATCGGGCAGGATGGCTGAGCTGTCCCACAAGCGGCCCGCGGGCGCAGGCAGGATTTCCAAGCTGATCAGATTGTCGAGGCCGGTCATGATGAGCGCGCCCGCCAGCAACAACAGCATGATCTCGGTTGCTTTGAAAAAGCTGCGCCAGGAGAAAATCTTGCTGCCGATCTGCAGCATCATGTAGGTCGCCACAGCCGCAAGAAAGCCGAGCGCAGCGGCCCCGGCTGCTGGCCACAATGAGCCGGACTTGCCCGCGACGAAGGTGCCATACAGGAACACGGTCGTTTCCGAGCCCTCCCGCGCGACCGCGACGAGCGCCAGGACAAACACACTCCACCAGCGAGAATCGCCGGCCGCACTGGACAGGGCAGTTTCAAGATCACGCTTCAGCGTGCGGCCATTTTTGCGCATCCAGAACACCATCTGGATGATCAGCGCGGCAGCCAGAAAGACCATACCCGTCTGCCACGCCTGTTGCGCATTGTCGGGCAGAACTTCCGCGAAT
>CAIZGQ010000697.1 GCA_903932565.1 uncultured Hyphomicrobiales bacterium | reverse complement strand
GATCGCCATGAACATGCCAAAGACCATGGCGATGAAGGCGAAGATGCGACGTCGATCAAAGCTCGGCAGGCTGCGCGACGGCAAGGCCTGACGGGCCGATGGCATATCCGGTGACGCGCTGGCTGCAGACATCGTCATCAGCCTCAGTGCGCTGCGTCGCGCGTATCAACGCTGACGACAACCGAGAGGCCCGGCCGCAACAACGCTTCGGCAGCAACGTCGGCGGGGACGCGCACGCGGATGGGCACGCGCTGGACAATTTTGGTGAAATTGCCGGTCGCATTCTCCGGCGGGAGCAGTGAGAACTCCGATCCCGACGCGGGCGCGAAACTTTCAACAACGCCTGTGAACGTGCGCGAACCTGCAGAATCGAGGAGGAAGTTCACGCTCTGCCCCGGCTTCAAACGGGCGAGCTGTGTTTCCTTGAAGTTGGCTTCGAGATACACGCTCTGCAACGGCACAAGCGCCATCAGCCGCGTGCCGGGCTGGACATATTGGCCAGGCTGGGCCGCCCGATTGCCGATCACACCATCAAATGGCGCACGAATTTGCGTGGCATCGAGGTCGCGCTGCGCCCGATCAACGGCCGTCTGCAATTCGGCGCGCAGATGTTCAGCTTCGACCTTTTGGGCCTGCAACACGCCAACATTCGCCTGCGCGCCCTGCAACGCAGCTTCAGCCGAACGCACGGCCGCTGCGGTGCTGTCGCGATCTGCCAGCGCCTGCTCGACGCGTTGCTGTGTGGCAAAACCGGTCTTGGTCAGATTGCTGGCGCGGACAAATTCGTTGGCAGCGCGCTGCGCATTGGCCTTGGCAGCCTCAAGGCTCGCCTGTCCCTGCGCGACCACTGCATTTTGCGCCAGCACCTGCTGGTCGAGGCGCGCGATGGTGGCTGCCTGCGTTTCAACCTTGCGACGTGCCGCTTCCACGGCCAGCCGATAATCCCCGTCATCGAGCGTTGCGAGCACGTCACCAGCGTGGACGTTGGCATTGTTGCTGACCGACACCGTGCTCACGTAGCCGGAGATTTTGGCAGACAAGGTGGCCATATCGGCGCGCACATAGGCGTCGTCGGTTGAGACAATGAAGCGGCCGACCGTCCAATAGCGAAAGCCATAGGCCCCGATCACAATCACCAGGAGCGCGATCACCAGCGGCAACAGGACAGCGCGCGGCGAATGGCGGCGCGACGGCGGCAGCATGTCCGGGCGTGCTGATGGCTGAGCAGACGCGGCTGGCGCTGCAGCGGGCGGCGGAGTAGCCGGTGCTGGCGCCTCCTGTCGGCGGATCTGATCCTGACCTTTTTCATATGCCATGTCGGCGGTCGGCCCCGGTGTCGGCACTTGTTCGGAATCCAGCATCAGCCCAGCTCGCATCTTATGACCGAACCGTTCGGTCAACATTGACATACCTCGATCAGGCCGCCATATCAAGGCGTGACTGAACCGTTCGGTCAAAAATCCTTACGGATGGCACGCCTGACCGGATTGACCTTGCCTGGTGTTAAATCCAGCATCAGTCCTGCAGCGGGTGCCAGATCGGTCGGCTGCAAATGCAACACGTGGACACGATGACAACGCTGACGGAAGATTCTGAAGCTGCCATGGAGGCCGCCCCTGGCACGCCTGGCCAGTCGGACGAGACTCGCGACACGGCCAAGATTCGGCAGATTTTGGACGGGGCGCGGCGTGTGTTTTTGGTCGATGGCTTTGACGGGGCGAGCATGAATGAGATCGCTCGGGAGTCAGGCGTCTCAAAGGGCACGCTCTATGTTTACTTTGAGTCCAAGGAAGCGCTGTTCGTGGCGCTAGTGCGCGCAGACCGGAAGCATCAAGCCGAACAAATCTGCGTCTACGACGATAGCACTGGTGAACCCGAGGCAGTGCTGCGGCGCTTTGGAAAGAGTCTCCTCACCGCCATGACTGCGCCAGATTCCCTCGCCCATATTCGGACCGTTATCGCGGTCGCTGGAAAAAACCCGGCGATTGGCAAGGCGTTTTACGAAGCTGGCCCAGCCCACGGCACGGAGCGCCTGGCGCATTATTTGAAGCGCCAGTCAGACGCAGGTCACCTCAACATCGATGATGCGCTCAAGGCATCCGTTGGCTTCATGCAACTGCTGCAGGGTGATCTGTTCAAGCGCCAATTGTTTGGTGTGCTCGACAGGGTGACCGACGAAGCTGTGGCCGCTTGTGTCGATGATGCCGTGACGATGTTCATGCGGGCTTATGGCGCGCGATAATAAACGCGGCCTTCAGGCGTTCGCGATCTTCAGGCGGATCAGCGTAAACAGGCCGAAGGGCGCCAGTGTCCGGCGCTCGATCAGCGACACGTTGGGGTGCTTGGCCAGCCAGTCGGCGACAATCGACCACGGAAACTCGGGCCGCCAGCCAAGCTTCTCACTGCGCTTGCCGAGCCATTGTTCGCAGGCTGCCACGATCCCGCGTTCTGCCCCAATGTGATTGACGATGACGATCTCGCCGCCCGGGCGCACCACGCGCACAATCTCGTCCAGTGTGCGCTCGGGGTCTGGAACAACCGTCAGGACGTAAGGGGCCACAGCGGCATCAAAGCTTGCGTCTGCGAACGTCAGGTTCATCGCGTCCATCACGTGCAGCCCAGCGATATTTGTAAGCCCAAGCTCCGCCACCCGCGCCTTGGCGAGGTCGAGCATGGGGGCTGACAGATCGATGCCCGTGAGTTTGACGTTTGGCGTGAACATCGGAAGTTCGAGCCCCGTGCCAACACCCACATCCAGAACCGACCCGCCGAGCTGGTTGATGACGGCGGCCGCAGCGCGGCGACCGGGCCGCATGACGAAGGTGAAGGCAAGGTCGTAAATCGGAGCCCAGCGCGCGTAGGCATCGGCCACGTCGGCATGGGTCAGCGCTTTGGGGAGAGTCATAGAGGCCTGCCGATTATTCCGCCGCAGCGCCAAAGGTCATGTGGCCGGACTGGGTGGCGCGAATAAAGCCTCCCCCCAGGATGCGGGCCTGCGGTTCCGTGGACGCATAAAAGACACAGGCCTGGCCGGGCGACACACCATCTTCGCTGGCAGCAAGTTCAACCTCGGCACCATTCGGATCGTTCGGCAGTGGCCGCAGGATCGCCAGAGCTGGCTGGCGCGTCGAGCGCACCCGCACGGCAATCTCAATCCCCTCCGGCGGGAGGCCAGACTGGCTCCCGGCAGGACCAAAGCCAGCGCCGATCCAGTTCACATCGCGCAGCTGGATGGTGCGGGTTGCCAGCGCCTCGCGCGGACCAACGATCACGCGGTTGGTTTTGGGCTCGAGCCGAACGACATACAGCGGCTGGGCGCTGCTCTGATCGGCCCCGAGACCGAGCCCGCGACGCTGGCCAATCGTGTAGCGGATCAGGCCCGTGTGCTTGCCAACCACCCGTCCATCAATATGGACGATCTCGCCGGGCACAGCGCCCTCTGGCAGCAATCGCTCAATCAGGTCCGTGTATTTGCCGGACGGCACAAAGCAGATGTCCTGGCTGTCGGGCTTGTCGGCAACGGTGAGTTCAAAATCGCGCGCCAGGTCCCGCACGGCGGGCTTCGTCATATCGCCCAGCGGAAACCGTAGCAGATTGAGCTGTTCCTGCGTGGTCGCAAAGAGAAAATAGCTCTGGTCGCGGTCGCCATCGACGGCACGATAAAGCGCCCGGCCTGCGACATCGTCAGCGCGTGAGGACACATAATGCCCTGTCGCCATCACATCGGCGCCCAGCTCCATGGCTGTGTCGAGGAGGTCCGTGAACTTGATCGTCTGGTTGCAGGCAACGCAAGGGATCGGCGTCTCGCCCGCCACATAGCTTTCGGCAAACTGGTCGATCACCCGTTCGCGGAAACGGCTCTCATAGTCCAACACGTAATGAGGAATACCAAGCCGGGCCGCCACGTCGCGGGCGTCGTGGATATCGCGACCTGCACAACAGGCCCCCCGCCGGTGGGTGGCAGCGCCATGATCATAAAGCTGCAGGGTCACACCCAGCACATCATAACCCTCCCGCTTAAGGAGAGCCGCCACAACGGAAGAATCCACCCCGCCCGACATCGCTACCACGACGCGCGTCTGCGCCGGCGGCTTGGGCAGTCCGAGGCTGTTTAACCCAAAGCTGTTCAGCCCCAAGCCAGGGCGCTCAGACCCGCGCAACGCCGCCGAACCTGCGTCAGGCAGGTCCTTGTCGGCGGAGGGGGGAGTTGCGGAAACGTCCATGACACTCGCTCAAGACGGGTTCAGCCCTGCCCCAAGTCAAATGGGAGCAGAGCGACCCCTCACAAAAACCATTCCGCCGGCAATTGCAACCGGGCCAAAACCGCAGCAGGACCTGACGGGCAAAGTGATGGGCTGAAACAACGTCACCAAGTTTATGATGAATGAGGTCTTAACCAAACTGGAAAAGCGGCACAATCTGGCACGGAAAGACCCCAAATCCGCAGTTTTAAGGCAATTTCACCGGAAAAAACGAGTCTGTCGTTTCAAGGATTCTTAAGTGCCTGCCCGTATTTTCATGACAGTTGCTTGTTGCGAGTGCGTGAGTATCAACATGAGTGAAGTCCATCGCCCCCGGGTTAAATATGTCATCGGCCCCGATGGGAGCCCGCTGACTGTCGCGGACTTGCCGCCGACCACAACCAAGCGATGGGTCATCCGACGCAAGGCTGAAGTGGTGGCTGCGGTTCGCGGGGGCCTCCTGTCCCTGGAAGAAGCCTGCAGTCGCTACACGCTGACTGTGGACGAGTTCCTGTCCTGGCAATTGTCGATTGATCAACATGGCCTCGCCGGACTGCGCACCACGCGCATCCAGCAGTACCGCCAGTAAATCTGCCGTATCTGCAAACACAAAAATGCCGGCCTAAAAGGCCGGCGTTTTCGTTTCAGGGCAGCGTAAATTTAGCGTCAGACGAGGCGCAATGTAGCCTGGCTTGCGGGAGCGCGGTCGTCGCGGGCAGCCCGCGCTGCCGTCTCATGCAATTCGCTCAGGCAGCGATGCAGCGCCAAAGCCAGCCGACGATCCGCCTCTGATTCAGGCGTAATTGCGCGAATGATGGTTTCGACGCCGCGCGCAACTTCTTCCAGCATTCTTCTCTCCTGCCTGCATGATCAGGCGTGGAGATTGGAAGAACATGGTTAAGAAAGCCCTTCACCCATGGCTCATTTGCAAATGCCTCTGGGCGCCGCCTCAACGGCCGCCGGCACTTGCGCGATTTGTCGACACGCTGGTCGCCACACTATTGCGTGCAGCAACGGAGCTGACGGCCTTGGCTGCAATGGATTCCAACACAGATGTTACAGCCGGCATGGGCGCTGAATCTGCCATCATGGAGCTGTAGGCATCCGACATGCTGCTATCGCGGCTGTCGCGGTGATCGCGCACGTCCCGATTGTCGCGGCTGTCGCGGCGCGCCGGCTCTGCACGACGATCCGGACTGAGATTGGCAATCTCGGCCACCTCGGCAATCGTACGCTCAATCGACAGAAGCGCGCGATATTCCGCATTCTGCATGAGGCGCTTGCGAATCTGGGAATGGATTGCATCGAGGGCTGACAGCACTTCTTGGGACATTGTTGATTCTCCGGACCTTCGCCTGACATGGACCTGCCCGCACATCAGAACGCGTTAAGCTGGCGCGAGGCTCACGTCGCGGAATCAACTTGTTCTTTTTATTGAATTGTCCGGAGGGTTGTCACGACCACCCAACCTGTTGGGCGCTTTTCAATGGAAATCACCCGCCCGGCGGTCGGCAAATTCACGCCGGGGCTGACCTCTGTCACGCGACCAGGCGGGCCTTCCACCAGGGCTGATTTTGGACCTGCCGCCCGCAAGACATAAGGAACGCCGTCAACAACGCCGGAGGAGCCGCTGCCCGCCTTCGCGTTGGCAGGAGGATTGCCATTTCCCGCCGTGGTTCCCGTCGGCATATAATCAAACGGGCCCAGAACGCCGGTGCCCTGATGCCACGCAAGATTGACACCGGTGCTCGGACTCGCGAGGTCGTTTTTATCGGAACGACCGGCAATCATATTGCCCGCGAACAGAAGTGACCCTGCCGCAAGGGAAACGCCCGCGAACTTCATGGTCAGCGATGGACCTTCCGGATCAGGCATATCGCGAAGCGCTTTTTTGACCATCGCCTTTTTCACGGAGGCCGCGCGGCCCGATCCAAACATATTAAAACTGGCCATTTGAGGTCCTCCGAACACACGAAAGGCGACAGCCTCTTGTTCACCAAAAATCAATTTCGCCAAGCTTTACCGTGTCCGTCTCAACCGGCGTGCTCTGGCGTTATGCGAACGATAATAATCGTCCACGATAGTGCGAGGCTGATGCTGTTGATCCAACCCAACGTCCGGAGACCGCGCACGTATGACCGATGATCGTCGTCTCGCCCGCCGACTGCGCACCCGGTTGCGCTCGGCAAGGCTTTACACCAACGACGGATGCTTTCTGGCGGACGGTCAACTGATCGAGCGATCGATCCTGGGCGCACGCGTGCGCATTGATTCGACATACGCCTTGCCGCAAAAGTTGCAATTCTTCGATGACGAACAAAAACTGCTGTATCCGGTTGATCTGCGCTGGCGGCGCGGCACCGTCGTCGGCCTGTCCTTCACCGCAAAACCCAGCAGTGGCGAGATCATCAACCCCGAGCCTGATGATGCGATCCTGGTGGACCACAGCATTCGCGATCTTGTTCTGGGGCCGCGCTGATCCATATCGATGCGCGTTCAATCCGACTTGATGTCATCCTTGGACACATAGGCGAACTCGGACACCATCACGTCATTCACAAGTTTGATGCCCATGCGGGTGTTGACGCCGCTGACCATCGTTTTTGTCAGGGATGCAACGTCATATTTCGCTAGCTTACGAAAATCGAGATTGGGATCCCCGTAAAGGGCCTTGAAGGCTTCATCCAGAAGAAAAACATCTGGTGCCAGTGAGACCTTTTTGCCGGATGCTTCATCGATCGTATAGGCAAATTGAACGATCACGTAGCCGTTGACGCGACCGTCCGCAATCATCGGCACGCTCAGCGGACGGGTCTTTTTCAGCTCCTGGACCGCGTGAGCCTCTTCGCTGCCATGCCCAAGCAGCTTCGACTTCTGCATATACAAAGCGCCAAAGGCGGACCCGAGCGTGACCACGCACGCCCAAATCCCAACCATCAGCAACTTCATCATCGCGTTGCACTCCCGATCGTCCCGCGCGGCCCGTAAGTTCCATCGGATTCAGAACGGCGGATGGAATATTTGATCAATTCCGCCACCTCAGTCATCGCCTCGATATGCAAAGACAACATGGCAAGATTGGACGACAATTGTGTGCGCAGGCCCGACAGAATGCTTTTGGCTTCATCACTCATCGGCGTGGTGCCAAGGCTACGCAACGCGCGATCGAGATCCAGCAAACCCTGCTGCTTGCGTCGGTTGAAATCATGCACGTCGATTGTCGCAAAGCGCTTCAGCTCATACGTCTCTTCCTCCAGCAAAAGCCCCAAGCGACGGGCTGTTTCTGTCAACGAGGTCAATGCGGATGCGCTATGGGCCGGGACCAGCGAAGGGCTGGCGTCAGCGTTTGAATTCAAATTCATGCTGCAGGGTCCCCTGATCGATTGGCGTGTCCCTGCTCCAACTGCTTGGCTAGGCCGATACCCCCCGCCTTGACGATGTTG
>CAIZGQ010000696.1 GCA_903932565.1 uncultured Hyphomicrobiales bacterium | reverse complement strand
CGAGCGCTGCCGACCCGTCAGGCAGCACCTCCACTTCGGCGCTGGGCACGAGATGAAACCGCACGACGAAGTGCAAAGCGGGCGTCGTTTTGCCTGTCGGGATCAGGAGATCCTCGCCCTTCAGCACCGCGCCATCAGGTGACAGCCGCACCCGCCGCTCATGGATCACGCCAAAGCGCTTAACGTAACCATCATGGGACGCCGCGATCTTGACGCCGCGCGCATCGGTTTCCCGCGCCAGCTTGATGTTTGTCGGTCCGGCGACGATGGCAGGGCCGGGCCCGGCGCCGCGCTCGGTGTCTTTGCGCTGCGGCCCAAACCGGCTCGACGAGACATCGTTGATGACCAGCGTGGAATGCGCTGCCGTCAGCCTTGAGGCCTCGCGCAACAATGTCCGCTCCGCATCCGGCGCCCCGCAATTGACCAGAAGCAATTGCCCGCCGCACGAAAACTCGATTGCCAGCGTCCCGGCATGGGCGGTGCGCGAGAACTCAGCCTGCGGTGGCTTGCCGGAATCCATCACCAGGACAGATGCGCCAAAGGCCACGCGCTGGTAGCCGGAGGCGGGCGCATTTTCGAGCGGGCTGGCGCGGGCGTCATCATAGGCAAGCACAGTCGCCAGTGCGTCGGCCTCACTCCGGCCCATACCATTGAACAGGGCCAGCGATCCATTCGAATGCCGGAACAGGCGCAACATCGGCATCATGCGGTCGATGGTGTTGAGCAGGGCGTCGGGCGGGGCCAATCCCCGCGCCGCATAGGCGCGGCGCAGCGGCAAGAGATCGAGCAGCAAATCCACAAGCACCTGCGGATTGCGGCCAATGTGTCCGCCATCGGGAAGAATCTGGCGCTTCAGTTCCTCGGTCAGGCTACGGGTCGCCTGCTTCTCCAGTTTGCCCAGGCCTTGCGCGCAAAGCGCCAGTTCCACGAGCGCGATGCAGACGAGGAGGCGCGCTTCGCCCTGAACCCCGGCGCGCAAATAATTTTGCAGTACCGCCCCATGACGGCCGATACATTTCATAAACCGTCGGTAGAACGCGGCATCTGCGCCGTCGAGGATCAGCGGCGATTGCGACAGCCAGCATATCAGCCGCCGCGCCGTGATATCCGCACGCCAGGCTGTGTGACCCCTGGATTTCGACCGCAGGCCCATCCAATCGACGATGAACGCGCGCGCGTTGATGCGCGACAACGCTGTGTCCGCAGCGCGCAAATGGCGCAGCCAGACGAAGCTTTCCAGTTCGTCCTGCCACGCGGCCGACGGCGGCACGACATCAAAGGGCGAATGCCCATGCATGTTGATCGTTCGGCCAGCCAGCGAAAACCAGCCGGCATAAATGTCGCCAGCCATGGTGGGGTCGGTGGTGCGAATATCCTGCGGTGCGATCAACAGCCGCTCGGGGGCGCGAACGCGCAGCATCGCCAGAGCGCGGAATGGCGCAAACATGGCGCCGCGCGCAAGAAGGCTCACGATGCGAATCTGTTCGGCAACCAAGGAACCGCCCACGCCAGCCAAGTCTCCTGCTCGTCCGCTTCAAATGAGATCCGCGCAGCCGAACGCAGCACAAATTCATGCTTAATAAATAATAACGAAATTGGTTAACGGATTACACTTCAACGAAGTTCGCCCGAGTGACCATGCCGGTGATGCAAGTCCGGATAATGCGCGTGCGCATGGCGCAAAGGACGATGGCGATGCCAGTGCGCATGCGGCTGAGACCCGTGCCCGGTCATTTCATCTGCCGCATCATGATCATGTTGGTGATGCGCGTCATGCACATGAATATGCTCGTGTTCCAGCGCCTCATGATCGTGCGCGTGATCATGCTGCTCGGAGAGGTGCAGCCACACGCCCAACGCCATCAGGCACCCCGCCGCACGCAATTGCAGGCTGACGCTGTCGTGAAACAAAACGACGGCCAGTG
>CAIZGQ010000695.1 GCA_903932565.1 uncultured Hyphomicrobiales bacterium | reverse complement strand
TTCGTCAAGATCGACAATCAACCGGAAAAGAGGTGAATCAGTGAACGTCGTATTTCCGATTCTAGCGGCTCTAATTCTGATCGGGCTCGTCGCTGCCCTCAATGTCTTCAGTAGTTGGAAAGCGATCGAGCGCGACTGCCGTAAACGCTGTCCGCGAGCATTTGAGCGGGAACTGTCCTACGCTTATTGGCTCGATTCATTCAACGAATTGGGCGGCATAACCCCGGTGGAAATGCCCAACCCGGAATGGCTTGAAGTGAAGCACATGCTAGGCTCGACCCCGTTCGCGGCGTGGAAGGAACACAAGAAAATGCTGCATATGAACGAGATGAGGGACTTCCAGCCATGAGCGACTTTGACGAACCCGAGATGCCGATTGACGCGGTGGACCAACTGAGGGCCATGAAAAAGGACGCAATTGCAGGGCATACCGTCATCGCGCCGCGATGCCTGAGAGATATGGGCGGCACGGGCATGCCGGCGGAAGAGGACGCAGCGTTTGTTTAAGTTTGTTCCGCGCGGCTACAAATCGCAGTTTTGGTCTTATGGCTCGCCGGTTCTGGCGATCCTGCTGACGGTGGTCGGCACCAGCATCATTTTCATGATCATGGGGCGGCCGCCGGGCCTCGCCGCCTACACCTTTTTCGTCGAGCCGCTGCTGGCGCACAATGGGTTGTCTGCGTTGGCTGTCAAAGCCGCGCCGCTCATTATGATCGGCGTGGGGTTATCAATTGCCTATAGCGCCAATGTCTGGAACATCGGTGCGGAAGGCCAGTTTACCCTGGGCGCCATTTTTGGTGGCGGCATTGCGCTGGCCTTGCCTGAGGCCCCGACGTTTGTCGTTTATCCATTGATGCTGGCCTTCGGCATTCTGGGCGGCATGGTCTGGGCTGGCATCACCGCATGGCTGCGCACGCAGTTCAACGCGAACGAAATTCTCACCAGCCTGATGCTGACCTATGTCGCGCAACTTCTGCTGTTGTATCTCGTCACCGGGCCGTGGCGTGATCCCATGGGCTTTGGGTTTCCGCAGACGGCGATGTTCTCGGACGAGGCAACGACGCCTGTGATTATTCCGGGCAGTCACGTGCACCTTGGCTGTCTCGTGGCTCTGCTGATTGCCGGGCTGTTCTGGCTGATCCTGTCGAAAACCATGCTTGGCTTTCAGCTGCGCGTCGTGGGCCAGGCACCGCGCGCCGCGCGCTTTGCCGGGTTTAGTGAGAACCGGCTGATCTGGATTGCCATGCTGGTCAGCGGTGGTCTTGCAGGTCTCGCCGGTATCTTTGAAGTGTCGGGGCCCATTGGACAGCTGACCACCAGCATTTCGCCAGGTTACGGATTTAGCGCTGTGATCGTTGCCTTTCTTGGGCGACTTCGTCCGATTGGCGCGATCTTTGGCGGGTTGCTCCTGGCGCTGTCGTATCTTGGCGGCGATAGCGCGCAGATCGACCTTGGCATGCCCAATGCGGTCACCGGCATCTTTCAGGGCATTCTGCTGTTCTGTTTGCTGGGGTGTGACATTCTCATTCTTTACAAAATCCAGCCCCGGTCCTTGGCCGCAGCCAACGCAGGCGTTGCCAAATGACCTATTTTCTTGTGAGCTTCCTTGTCAGCGTCATCGCCGCCTCCACGCCGCTTCTGCTGGCTGCGACCGGTGAGCTGCTGACGGAAAAGGCAGGCGTGCTCAACCTGGGTGTCGAGGGCATGATGCTGGTGGGCGCCGTCGCGGCCTTTGCCGTGGCGCACACAACAGGCAGCACAACGCTCGGACTGCTGG
>CAIZGQ010000694.1 GCA_903932565.1 uncultured Hyphomicrobiales bacterium | reverse complement strand
CCCGACATGATGAGCCGCATCATTTGTGTCATCAGTTCGGGTGTCGTGGACCCTTGGCTTGCCGCATGGCTGGAGATTTGGGGCAGCCCAATCCGGCAGGATTTGAAGTGGCGCAACGGCACCTACGATCCGCAGGACCCGCCGCTTGAAGGTCTGACGCAAGCCTTGAAGATCGTGTCCCTACATGCGCTGCATTGGGACTGGGCGCGCGGCCAGTTCGGCTCGGGAGAATCCGGACAGATGCCAGCACGTGACGGCCAATCGCTGCTGGAAAGTTTGGACGCACTTCTTGCAATCGATGCCACCTTGCAGGTGGCCGCTGCAGCGCGTGCCTTGACCTGCGATGCCAATCATTTTCTCTATCTTGTCCGCGCCAATCAGACATTTGTGGCGGGGCTTGGTGCGACTTGCCGCGAGACGGCCGGACATCCGCAATCTGCAAAAGATGCCGTTGGGAGAGGTGTTTCTTCTGCCCCTGCCGAAGGCCTTGCGCGCATCAAAGTGCCCGCTTTGCTGCTGTATGCGCCAGGTGATCAGGTGTTTCCGGAGAGCTGGATTCACGAGACCGCGCGTCGCATTGAAGCGGGTGGTGCAAGCGTGGAAACAGCGGCAATTCCGGGCCCTCTGGGGCATCTGAATGGCGTGTCGGGCATGCGACCTGTTGCCGGTCAAATTCAAGAATTTCTAACCCGCGCGTGAGCCATGCTCAGGGTGCGCTTGCCTTGATTTGCACCCTGCAAATTGTCCACGAAAGATTGCGTCTCACGCGGCAAATTCGGCCCATAAACTGGCAACAATCGCCAGAATAGGCTAAACATCCGAGATCACTTCACGTCATCGGGATTCGCCGCTTTTGGCCGACACAACCAACGACGGTCCGGGTCTCCCCGGGTCTGACATTCGCCCCGTTTCCATTGCCGACGAAATGCGTCGCAGCTATCTCGATTACGCGATGAGCGTGATCGTCAGCCGTGCGTTGCCGGACGTGCGCGACGGACTGAAGCCCGTGCATCGTCGCATTCTGTTTGCGATGTATGAGAGCGGCTACACACCGGACAAAAGCTATGTGAAGTCGGCGCGTATCGTGGGTGACGTGATGGGTCAGTACCATCCGCACGGCGATAGCGCGATTTATGACGCGCTCGTGCGCATGGCGCAGCCATTTTCAATGCGTGTCATGCTCATCGACGGGCAGGGCAATTTCGGCTCGGTTGATGGCGATCCGCCAGCGGCCATGCGTTACACCGAGTCGCGCATGGCGCAGCCCTCCATGGCGCTGCTCAACGATATTGACGAAGACACCGTCAATTTCCAGCCAAACTATGATGGCAAGCAGCAAGAACCCGTTGTCCTGCCGGCACGGTTTCCAAATCTGCTGGTCAATGGCGCGGGCGGTATTGCGGTCGGCATGGCCACCAATATTCCGCCGCACAATCTGGGCGAAGTGATCGACGGCGTGATTGCGCTGATGGAGCGTCCGGATATTTCGATCGAGCAGTTGACCGAAATCATTCCCGGACCTGATTTCCCGACGGGCGGGAAAATCCTGGGTCGTTCGGGCATTCGCTCGGCTTACGCAACAGGACGCGGATCTGTGCTGGTGCGCGCCAAGGTGGCGGTGGAGGAAATTCGCAAGGAGCGCGAAGCCATCATCATCACCGAATTGCCATATCAGGTGAACAAGGCGACGTTGCAGGAGCGCATTGCCGAACTGGTGCGTGAGAAGAAGGTCGAGGGCATTTCTGAGGTTCGCGACGAGTCCGATCGCGATGGGATGCGCCTTGTGATCGAATTGCGCCGCGATGCCATGGCCGATGTGGTGCTCAATCAGCTCTGGCGGTTCACCGCGCTTCAGTCGAGCTTCAGTTGCAACATGATTGCGCTGAATGGTGGCCGTCCGGAAATCCTCAATCTCAAGGATATCCTTGTTGCGTTTGTTGATTTTCGACTTGAGGTGGTCACGCGGCGCACCAAGTTCCGCCTCGGCAAGGCGCGCGACACGGCGCATCTGCAGGTCGGCCTTGCGATTGCCGTTGCCAATATCGATGAAGTCATCCGCCTCATCCGCACCTCGCCCGATGCAGCCGCTGCGCGCGAAGCGCTGATGGCGCGCTCGTGGCCGGCCTATGATATGGCGCCACTCGTCGCGCTCATCGCCGATCCGCGCCACGTGCTGGCGGACGATGGCACCGTGCGCCTGTCCGAGTTGCAGGCGCGCGCGATTCTCGATCTCAGGCTCCAGCGCCTCACGGCCCTCGGGCGTGAGGAGATCGCGGAAAACCTCAACAAACTCGCCGCTGAAATCGCGGACTTCCTCGACATTCTGCGCTCGCGCGAGCGGCTCTACAGCATTGTCGAGAGTGAATTGCTCGAGGTGAAAGCCAAGTTCGCCACGCCGCGCCGGTCAGAAATCACGGACAGTGAAGCGGATCTTGAAGATGAAGATCTGATTCCGCGCGAAGACATGGTGGTGACGGTGTCCCACGCCGGTTATGTCAAGCGTGTGCCGCTGTCGACCTATCGGGCGCAGCGTCGCGGCGGCAAGGGTCGCTCGGGCATGCAGACGCGTGAGGCGGATTTTGTGGCGCGCCTGTTTGTGGCGACCACGCATCAGCCGGTGCTGTTCTTCTCGTCGCGCGGTCAGGTTTACAAAGAAAAAGTCTGGCGTCTGCCGCTGGCAGCGCCAACAGCGCTCGGCAAATTCCTCAAGAATATCCTGCCGCTCGAGGGCGATGAGCGCATCACAACGATCATGCCGCTGCCGGAGAACGAGGCAGAGTGGGATGGCTTGGATGTGGTGTTTGCGACCACCAGCGGCACGGTTCGCCGCAACAAGCTGTCCGACTTCACGCAGGTCAATCGCGCGGGCAAGATTGCCATGCGCCTGGACGAGGGCGAAGGCATTGTCGACGTGCAGATCTGCAATGAGCAGATGGACGTGCTGCTGACAACGGCTTTGGGCCAGTGCATTCGCTTCCCCGTCACGGATGTGCGCGTTTTCAAGGGCCGCGATTCCATGGGTGTGCGCGGCATCAACCTCGCCAAGGACGACCATGTGATTTCATTGGCGATCCTGCGCCATGTGGAAGCCTCGGCCATCGAGCGCGAAGCCTATCTCAAGCAGCGCCGCGCCGTGGCGGGCGAGATTGGCGAGGATGTGTCAGCAGCCCCGGATGAGGTGGTGGAAGAGGCCCCCGTGGAACCGGCCGACGAGTCGGCGCCCAAGATGACCTATGCCGAAATGTCTGCGGCCGAGCAGATCATTCTGGGTGTGTCCGCCAATGGCTATGGCAAGCGGACGTCGTCGTTCGAGTACCGCATCACCGGGCGCGGCGGCAAAGGCATCACGGCCATGACCGTCAATACCCGCAACTGCCCGTTGGTGGCGGCCTTCCCGGTCGAGCATGGGGATGAGATCATGCTCGTCACCAATGGCGGCCAGCTGATCCGCTGCCCGGTCGAGGGCATCCGGGTCGCCGGGCGCAACACCCAGGGCGTGATCGTGTTCGACACGGCCGCAGACGAGCAGGTGGTGTCGGTCGAGCGCATCAGTGAGGATGCCGAGAGTGCCGCGGGCGAGAGCGGGCCGGACGTGGGCGCAGGTGACGGGTCGGCCCCAGCGCCTGACGACGCAGGCCCTGCGACCGAGTGACCAACACGGCCGATGTCCCTGAGATACAAGGGGACATCGGCGCGAATGATCCCCAGGCCGCACTTGTCAGGCGGCATGGGTCCAACTATACACACGCCAAGTCAGCGTGATTTGCCTGACTTCCGCGCCCATCGTCTAGCGGTCTAGGACGTCGCCCTTTCACGGCGAAAACAGGGGTTCGATTCCCCTTGGGCGCACCAAACTCAACATTTCCTTTACGACTCGATAGTCAAAAGGCTGATTGCTTGAGAATTGCGATTGATCACCCAACTAAATGTTGGTGGGCACAAGAACCGCATCACGTCGCTTCTGCATCGGCCTAAAAACCGATCCTCAAATAGGGGCAATCAAAACTGTGATTAATTTACACAATTTTAGAACGGTCACGCTGTACTGTGTCCGTCCAGCGTCGATGCGCATGCGATAGCGATCATTAATTTTGAGAAATAGCCCCGAAAAGGTTCATAAAATCGAAGGCAATGGTATCGGAGTGGAAATACGCGATAATTTTTGGTATAAAATCTTAGACTTAGCAATGCGTCCGTTTTCGGCTTTTTCAGTTTTGTCTTCTTTTGTCTCTTCCGCCTTAACCTCTTCCTTAACCTCTGTCTTTACTTCGGTCTTCACTTCGGGTTTTAAGAAACCCGCCGTAAAAGTCGAAAGTGCATTAAATGCCTCGTCGCTCATTTCAGAAACTGACTTGCGTTTATCTTCATCAT
>CAIZGQ010000693.1 GCA_903932565.1 uncultured Hyphomicrobiales bacterium | reverse complement strand
GATCTAGGAATGGTCTCTGCCAAATGCTTGGCCAGAACCTGCGCCCGGTGGTTGTAATGCCCGGCGCCGTGGATTTTCCCGATCAAGCTTTTCATGCGCACTGCCCTGATGGTTGGGCCAGTGCCGAGGCACTAGCAATCTGGTCGTTGGACGAGGTCCAGCGCACCCTTCCCCCCATTAATAACGTCGGCTTGTAAACACGTAGTTTACGACATTCTGATTTACTCAAGTCCAACGTGCCTCACCGGCACCATGGGCCGTGTGTGGTTCCTGGGCGGTGCTGCCCAAGAGAGACCAGATGCATCAGGCCCCGCCCCCACTCGAAAGCCCCTCGCGCCTGTACTTCGACCGCTTGTCTGATGTCATCGAGACGCTCGATTTCGCGGAGATGGACCACGCGATCGCCCTTGTTCATGAGGCTTGGCAGTCCGGGCAACAGATCATCACGCTGGGCAACGGCGGCAGCGCCATGTCCGCGCTGCATTTCATCACCGATTGGAACAAGTCAGTCTTCATGGCATCCGGCAAACCGTTCCGGGGCCGTAGCCTTCTCGACAACATGGGCATGATGACGGCGCTGGGAAATGATATCTCCTACGATGCTGTGTTCGAGCAGCAGCTGCGCCAGATTGCACAGCCGGGCGATCTCGTGATTGCAATTTCGGGAAGCGGCAATTCACCCAATGTCATCCGCGCCGTTGAATACGCCAACGAGGCCGGGTGTATCACGCTGGGTCTGAGCGGCTTTGACGGTGGGAAGCTGAAGGCGCTTGCGCAGCACAGTCTTTGGGTGAATTCGCACAACATGCAGATCTGCGAAGATCTTCACATGGTGTTTGGTCACATCGTCATGCAGGTCCTGTGCGGTGTGCTGGTGAGCGCGCCCCCTGTGTCAATCGAAGACGACGAGAAGCGTGCAATCGCCGGCCTTAATCGCCGCGCTCGCACGATGCGCCGACATGCAGTTGGAGAATAAGGCATGAATGCCATCGCCAAAATAGATTCGTATGTGGAAATCGACGCGGCCCGGCGCGAAGTCGGAAGCGATCCTTTGGTCGTGATGTTGATTCCCGACCAGGATGTTATTGCGCCCAAACTCTCCATCGTCGTGCCAGCGATGAATGAAGAGATCACCATCGGCCATTTCATCGACTGGTGTCACGAAGGCATTGCCAATCTCGATATTCCGGTCGAGATCATCATCGTTGATAGCTCGAGCGATCGCACGCCGGAGATTGCTCTGGCCAAGGGCGCACGTGTCCTGAAGACACCCAAGCGCGGTCTTGGACGCGCCTATATCGACTGCATCCCCTTCATCCGGGGCGACTTTATCATTATGGGTGATGCGGATTGCACCTACGACTTCCGCGAGTTGCGCCAGTTCGTGCAAGCGTGGCGCGATGGTGCGGAATTCGTCATGGGGTCCCGTTTCAAAGGCTCGATTGAAGATGGCGCCATGCCACCGCTGCATCGTTATTTTGGAACGCCGCTGACGACCTTCATCCTCAATGTCATGTACGGCACGAAGTTCAGCGACATTCATTGCGGCATGCGCGGCTTGACCAAGGACGCGTTGCATCGCATCGATCTTTCATCCCAGTCGTGGGAATATGCCTCTGAGATGGTGCTGAAATCTGTCCATGCCGATCTGCGTCAGGCGGAAGTGCCGGTGCGCTTTTTGAAGGACATGGACGGGCGTGAAAGCCATATGATTCGTGCCGGTTTTTGGGGTCCGTGGGAAGCCGGATGGATCAATCTGCGTGCCATGTTCATGTTTGGCGCGGACTTCTTCCTGACACGTCCGGGCGCGTTGATGTTTTGGCTGGGATCGGCACTTGTGCTTGGCCTCGCCTTTGGTCCGATTGATATTGGAAGCATCACACTGTCGTTGAACTCCATGGTGATCGGTTTCATCGCGTCGGTGATCGGGCTCAACAT
>CAIZGQ010000692.1 GCA_903932565.1 uncultured Hyphomicrobiales bacterium | reverse complement strand
CAATAAGCCAGCGACAATCCGGAGCGTCGTTGTCTTTCCGGCGCCGTTGGCACCCAGCAAGGCGTAAAACTCGCCGGCCTTGATGTTAAGATCCAGACCCTCGAGGACAGGTCGACCAAAGCTTTTGCGCAGATCGCGAACCTGCAATCCAATTTGATCCAAACGACTTGTCATACAGAGCGCCCTGAAAAGAAGTCTTGTTTTCTGATCATGGACGCGGCGCGTTGCCGTCGCGTTAATGCACGTGTTGAGATCGAATCCTTACGCCCTCACGGCGCATGTAAAACGGCTGCGCACGCCTTTGGCAAAGCAGCTAATGTCATGCCTGGCTTTGGCTTCCAATTGGGATCAAGCTTTGGATGCAAAACCTCGTCCTTGAACCACCACGCGAGAGTCTCGTCACAACCGTCACCGGGCGGCGGTGGGTTTTGTCCATCGCAGTCTGACTGACCTGCCGGGCAGGCAAGACGTACATGAAAATGGTAATTGTGCCCGTGCTCCGGGCGAATTTTCGAAAGCCAATGACGGTCGCCTTGCGCCTCCCGACAGATTGCTTTTTTGATCGCGGGATTAACGAAGATTCGTTGCACATCTTTCTGGTCAGCAAATGATCTGATCAGTGCGAGATGCTGAGGGGTCCAATTGCTGTTGACGTCGAGCCCATCGTCCCGCACCACGTTCAGGGAGGGCATTTCTTCGCGTTCTTGGCGGGAGAGTTTGCGATCCGGCATCGGCCTGAGCCAGAGGTCCGCATCAATCCCAATTTGATGGGATGCATGACCCGTGATCATGGGACCCCCACGCGGCTGCGCCATATCGCCCACAAGTAGACCTGGCCAGATATGCGCAACACGGTTTGCATGGGCCATATGCTGAAGGAAATTAATAGTGTCGGGGTAGCCCCAGGCGCGATTACGGGACGGGCGCATGACCTGCCAGCCGTCACCGTCGGACGGCAGTTCCGCGGCGCCCGCCAAACATCCTTTCGCGTAGAACCCTATGACTTTGGCCTGGCCTGAAGTGGGTTTGTCTTTTCGCCCAAACAATTGTTTCGCCGGGGTCGACGGATCCTCTGGATGAGCGAGGGGTGGTAACGCCTTTGGTTCGAGAGTTCCTGCATCCTGCGCGAGAGCGGTCCAAGAAAACAAACCTACTCCACTGATAAGCAAGACCATTCGCGCGAGGCGTTGAAACCTTTCAAAAGCGCCGAAGTGGCGGCCTTTGGTTTGGTGCGACAGGAGATCCCGAGCTGCCATTTACTAAACTCTCTCATTCCACTGGAGCTTGTGACCAAAGCACGGCACATTCACGAAATATTGCCACATGGAATTGGTTTTGGAGTCCAGTCATGCGCGTTCTCACAGCAGCTTTTCTCTTCATCGGAAGCCTGTTCCTGTTTCAACACACTGCACAGGCTGCGGTTGGCATTACTGTCGATCTCTCGAGCCAGACCATGCAGGTCACCAGCAGTACCGGTGAGCATTTCGCGTGGCCGGTATCGACAGCGCGCGGTGGGTTTGCGACTCCCCGTGGAACATATCGTCCAACCAGCCTCCAACGCATGCACTATTCCCGCAAGTATCATATGTCGCCGATGCCGTATTCGATCTTTTTCAAAGGCGGATACGCCATTCACGGCACTTATGACACTGCAGCGCTCGGCCGTCCGGCGTCGCACGGCTGCGTTCGGTTGCTTCCGGCAAACGCAGCCCGCCTGTTCGAGATGGTTCGTGCGGAAGGTGCCGTCATTAAAGTGGTCGGAACGGCGCCGCATCGTTCATATGTCGCGTCTCGCCGCACGCCTGCAGGGGCTCCAATGGCTTTTGCACCGGTCCGTCATGCGCCCAACGGACCAAATGGTATCTTTAATCGCTTCACGTCCCCGCCAAATTATTGAGCAAAGGGCACGCCGACCGAGGCCCTTAGTTCGAGAATACGACGGTCTTTCGCCCGTTCACGAGAACGCGATCTTCAATATGGTGGCGAACGGCGCGGGCTAAAACGCGGCGCTCGATATCACGTCCCTTGCGAACCAGATCCTCAGGCGTATCCCGGTGGCTGATGCGCTCAACATCCTGTTCGATAATCGGACCTTCATCGAGATCGGATGTGACGTAATGGGCAGTCGCGCCAATGAGCTTCACGCCGCGTTGGTGGGCTTGCGTGTAAGGACTTGCCCCCTTGAAACCTGGCAGGAACGAATGGTGGATGTTGATGCAGCGGCCCGCGAGTTTGGCAGACAGGCCGTCTGACAGGATCTGCATATAACGAGCAAGAACCACGAGCTCGATCCGCTCGCGCTTCACCAGATCCCAGATCTGGTTTTCCTGCTCCAGCTTGGTGTCTTTGGTGACCGGAAGATGGTGAAATGGAATGCCGCTGAAATCCAAATGTGCGTAAGTCGACTGATCGTAATTTGATACGACGGACACAATGTCGATGGGCAATTCCCCCAATCGCCAGCGATAGATCAAATCGGTCAGGCAATGATCGAATTTGGATGCGAGAATCATAACGCGTTTTTTGTCGTCACGATCCCGCATGGTCCAGTTCATGTCGAACCTGCCAGCAATCTCAATGAAGCCGGTTTTTAAGGCGTCGAATGCATCAGCCGTCTCAAGGCGGTCAAACAACACGCGCATAAAAAAGATCTTTGTTCCCGTATCGTCATATTGCTGCGCGTCGAGAATATTGCAGCCATGCTCAAAGAGGTAGCTTGAGACGATCGCCACGATCCCGGGGCGGTTCGGGCAGGAAAACGTCAGAACATATTGTGAGCCGGACATTACAGTCTTTCGGAACGTTAGTATTTTAGCGATTTGGCAGCCCCAGCCTTTTGCCAGCCGGATTGTCGACTCGTCAATGTTAGACAAAGCGCTGGAAGCCTTGAAATGCCGCATGTCAGCAAGGCGCTCGAGCGTGCTTCCATCTTTAGCGCTCGCGAGATGTCGCGCTGTCGTGCCATCGCCCAAGAACTGCGCGCGACAGTGCATCCAGGCAGAGAAATATCGCGAT
>CAIZGQ010000691.1 GCA_903932565.1 uncultured Hyphomicrobiales bacterium | reverse complement strand
CGTTTGCAACTGGCACTACAAATCTTGCAAATACACTGAATACCGGAGCTTCAACCATCGGCAACACAATCAACGCTGGTGCCAATGTTTTTGGAGAAACCATTGCCAACTCGGGGAGCCTCCTAATTGCCGATGTAAACCAAGCCGGGTCTGCACTCACAGATGCCGTATCTCAGGCTACCAACCAGACCATCAGCGCGTTAGATATCGCGGGAAATAATTTAGTCGACAACTTTGAGAAGCCCGTTTTATCAGCTGTGACCCAGTTAGAAGCTGACTTACTCGCAACCCGACAATCGAATAACGACATGCAGATGATGATGATGTACGGAGGAGGTGGCTTACTTGCATTTATGCTTTTAAAGAAGTTGATGTGAAAAAAATAAAAAACTATTCTTATGTTATAACCAAATGACCTCTCTTGGGACAAAACTGAATCACAGCCTGATGAAAGCCGTACTTATCGGGGGTCTTACTGCTGCTGGCACCTTTGTGCTATCTCCTGGCACTGCTTTAAATCCAGTAGCACTTGGGGCTTACCACATCGAGGCTGTTGTACCGCTCGTTGCTGCCACTGGACTTATCCTGGCCGGTTCCTCTGTGGCGACCGACTTCATTCTGCCTATGATCCAGAAGGAAGTCAGTGCTGGAAATCCTGAGCTGCTCAAGATGGAGAATGTCGTACTTAGCCCCATCGTGATTGGTGGTGTATCTTTCGCTCTCCTAAGCCTGCTGTCTCCCGAAACCAAAATCTCGTTCCTGCCGGAAGCCCCCGCCCTTGGGACGCACGTCTATACGCTGCTGTCACCGATTGCCCCTGCAACGCCGATGAAATGGAGTGTGGCGACAGTGCCATCGTCCATTTCTCTTCAGCGCGAACGCGAGCGCGTGGCCTTGAAACTGCGGCAAACCGCGAAACGCCATCTGCCGCAGGTGCCAGTTCAGGCGACCATGACAAACGAGCCGATTTTGACGCCCCAAACAGCGCTGACCCAGGTTCAGATACCTGATGAGGCACGCAACATTATTTTTGCTGCCCTGACCCCGGCGTCGTCGTTGATCGTGTCTGATCTCGGGCTTGGATCAGAGACCGGCAAGGGCACTGAATTCATTGTTCAGGCCAAATAACACCGACAAAATTTGCGTAAAAAAACTTGGGCCGCCTGATGCGGCGGCCCATTATATCTGAGTGCAAGTCTTTCAAACCGAGAGTCGTGCAGATCTAAAGTCGTTCAACCTTAACGTCGTTTGACCTTCTGAAAGATCAATCGATGACTTCAACGACACGGCGGGTTGAAGGCTCAACCAGCACGGTGTGACCATTGATGATGGTGTAGCGATAATCGCGCACACCATATTCAGCAGGCACGTCGTAATAAGTTACGCCATCACCCGGCAAGACGACGCCGACGGAAAGCGGCTTGTCGTAGGTGTACGACGTATGATGTTCGCGAACGGTATATTCGCGAAAGCGCGGGCGCTGCTCGACTCCAAGAAGTCCAGCAATTCCGCCGCCAACTGCGCCAACGACGCCGCCGACAACGCCACCAACGGGACCCGCCGCACGATTTCCATCGTGAGCACCTTCAGCAGCGCCGCCAATGACGCCCTGTGCAAGTGCGATAGCGGGGAAGGCGAGGGTCGCGACGGCGAGCGTAGCAAATAATTTCATGCGCATAGGATGCTCCTTACCAGCGGTAAGCGATAAGACCAGTCATCCATCGGCTAAGACCTGCTCCAACGTTCGCAACATGCGAGGTCGAAACATCTAACGTTTTTCCCGACAAACAAGTGTGTCCGCTTCCGCAGTCATCAACAATTGGTCAGAATGGTATGAGCCGCACCAGCGTCGGACATTACTCAGGTCTTTCCGCAAGTCTTCGCGCAAGTCTTCGCGCAAGTCTTTCCGCCTCGCTTGTGTTTTGCAGAGGCGACCAAGCCCCTTGTTCTGAAATGAGCTTCGGCTCTACAATGGACTGTTCTCTGCGGACGGCGAAGGGGTCAGATGAGGCTCTGCGAAGCCATTGCTCTCAGGCCTGAGGACGGATAGTTAGGTTTACTCAATCGCACGCATCGCGCGCTGTTGTTGTGGTTTTTTTGATTTTATCGGGGATATTCATGCGCTTTGCTTCCTTGAACGTGAATGGTGCAGCCGAACCGGTTGTCATCTCTCAAGACGGCAAAAATTATTGCTTGTTGACCCATTTGATTGACGGATTTCGTGGGGATCTTGTTGCCTACATCGCCCATAACGTGCACGCGGGTCACAAGACGCCGGAACCGACCCAGTGGACCGCGCTGGCAGACCACAAGCTTCTCGCCCCAATCCCCGTGCCCCGCCGCAATGTCTTTTGTGTCGGCAAGAATTATCACGAACATGCCAAGGAGTTTGCACAGTCAGGCTTCGACACGTCCGCTGTCAAAGACGAACTTGCGCCCAGCCATCCGGTGATTTTCACAAAAGCCCCATCAACAGTCGTGGCCGATCAGGACGTCGTTCATAGCTTTTCAAACCTGACGCAGCAATTGGACTATGAAGCGGAGCTCGCCATCATCATCGGCAAGCACGGACGTGGTATCAGCAAGGCTGACGCATTGGATCACGTCTGGGGCTACACGATTGTCAACGATGTCACCGCTCGCGATCTGCAACAAAAACATCGCCAATGGTTTTTGGGCAAATCCATGGACACGTTTTGTCCCATGGGACCTTGGATTGTGACGTCAGATGAAATTGGCGATTCCGCAAATCTTGATGTTAGATGCTGGATCAATGGAGAGTTGCGCCAGGACGCAAACACAAAGGATCTGATCTTTGACATCCCCACAATCATCGAGTCCATCTCAGCTGGCATGACCCTGCATCCGGGCGATGTCATTGCGACCGGAACGCCAGCGGGCGTGGGTATTGGTTTCAAACCGCCGCGGTTTTTGAAGCCCGGTGACGAAATGAAAATCTCGATCGAAAAAATCGGCACACTGACAAATCGCATCAGCGCGTAAGCTTACAAAACGAAACAGAAGCGGGATCAACCCACTTCCGCTCGCATCAAGCGGCCCGCAGAGGTCAACAAGGGAGAGCTAAAATGTCCGCAACACCCACGTCCGTCATCCGTCCCCGGCAGTCTCGCGCAACATCGGCAATCTGTGCTGCAGCTTTGGCCTTTGCCCTTGGCGGCACTCTTGGCAGCACTCTTGGCGGCACCTGCAGCGCACTTGCGGCAGTCGCTTATCCGTCCCGCCCCGTCACCATCATTGTGCCCTTTGCCGCAGGCGGGTCCGCGGACGTCTATGCCCGCTTGCTCGCACCTCATCTGCAAAAGGCTCTGGGCCAACCTTTCATCGTTGACGATCGTCCCGGTGCGGGCTCAATCATCGGCACGGAATTTGTCAAGAACAGCCCGCCAGATGGCTATACGCTGTTGCTGGTGTCCAACACGCAAACGGTCAACGAGACGCTATTCAAAAAGAAACCCTTCAAATTGATGAGCGATTTTAAAGCAGTCGCCCCGATCAACTCAGCCGATCTCGTGCTGGTGACGCGGCCGACCCTTGGCGTCAACAGTCTTGCAGACCTGATCAAACTCGCCAAGGAAAAGCCAGGAACGCTCACATTTGCCTCGTCGGGGCCCGGCACGCCTTATCACATGGCTGGTGAATTGTTCAAGCAAATGGCCGGTATCGACATGCTGCACGTGCCCTACAAGGGGAGTTCAGCCGCCCGCATCGATGTCATCGGTGGCCACGTGGACATGATGTTTGACGCGCCCACGACCATGAAAGGATTCATCACGTCGGGCAAAGTGAAGGGGCTTGCCACAACCGGGACGACGAAATCTGACGTTCTCGCAACGCTGCCAACAGCTGCGTCCGTCGTGCCTGGGTACGATGCCGTGATCTGGCTTGGCGTGATGGCGCCGAAGGGCACGCCAGACGACATCGTGGCCACATTGAACCAGACAATCTCCGATATTGTAAAAGACCCAAAGATTCAGGCCGATTGGAAAGAACAGGGTGCAGAAGCGGTGATCATGAATCCGAAGCAATTCACGGATTTCATGACAGCCGATGTCATCAAGTGGAAAAAGGTTGTCGAAATTTCCGGCGCCACACCTGATCAATAAGTGTCAACTTTATCGCATGCGCGTGATCTCCGTGCGTTTCCGTTGCCCGTTAAACTGAGACCGGTCATCATGAATTTGCATATCATGGGTGGAGGTGCCGCCAAGGGACTCGTTGAGGCCCTTCAGATGCCGTTTGAAACCGAACGTGGGGTCAAGCTCAAAACGCACTTCAGCGCTGTGGGGGCAATCAAGGATTCCTTCAATAGCGGAGAGGCTTGCGACATTTTGATCCTCACGCGCGCACTCATCGAAGATCTCACGCAGGAAGGTTCACTTGTCGAAGATACGTCTGCGGATTTGGGAACGGTGCAGGCTGGCATCGCTGTGCCCGCTGCAGCACTGCTCCCCCGCATCACCACAGCGCGGGACCTCACCGAAAGTTTGCGGACCGCCACCTCGTTTTTTGTGCCGGATTTGCAACGCTCGACGGCGGGTCAACATATCGCCCGCATGCTGGCCGCTCTTGGCCTGGACAAAGAAATTGCTGAAAACTTTCGCGAGTTTCCCAACGGCGAGACTGCGATGCAGATGCTGGCAACGCACGGCAGGAGAGGCGCTTTGGGCTGCACGCAGATGACTGAAATCCGCATGACACGAGGGCTAAGATTCGTTGCCCCGCTACCCGCAGAGCACGCTTTGTCGACCATTTACACGGCCGCAATCAGCACGCGCGCCGGACAATCCGAACTTGCGCGACACTTCCTGAATACACTGGCATGTGAGGCGTCTTTGTCCCTGCGCACCACGTGCGGCTTCGACGCATGAGCCAAATAACCGATAATTTATGGATTTTTTGATGACTATGAGATTGCAGGACCACAAGGATTTTATCGGCGGGCTGCTCGTTCTTCTGTTGGGCCTTGTCACCATTCAGGAAGCGGTCAGTTACAAAGTTGGCACGCTGAGCCGCATGGGACCAGGCTTTTTCCCCTTGTCGCTCGGCGTGATCCTCTGCCTGACGGGGCTAGCCATCGTGGTGATGCGCAAACGCGCTGACAGCGCCAGTGTGCCAACATCGCCACCACCTGAGTGGCGCGGATGGCTTTGCATATGCGCCGGTATCGCCTCATTCGTGATCCTCGGGCGTTATGGCGGCATGATGCCCGCGACATTCGCAACAGTGTTTATCTCAGCGATGGGTGATCGGGAAAACTCCATTCTGACAGCCGCGATTCTGGCGTTCGTTATGTGCATCACATGTCTGATTGTCTTCTGGGGGCTGCTGCATATGCAACTTCCGCTGTTCCAGTGGGGCTAACCAGATGATCGGTCAATCTCTTCATGATCTCTGGCTTGGGTTTGGCGTTGCGCTGCAACCGTCCAACTTACTCTGGTCGTTTGTCGGCGTCCTCATTGGCAATCTTATTGGCGTGCTGCCGGGGATGGGTGCGCTTTCGGCCATCTCCATGCTCCTGCCGCTGACTTACACAATGAGCCCTATCCCGGCGATCTTGATGCTGGCCGGCATTTTCTATGGCTCCCAATACGGCGGCGCCATTGGCGCAATCTTGCTAAACCTGCCCTGTCATCCGCCACATGCGGTGACATGCCTTGATGGATATCCACTGACGCTCAAAGGCAAGGGCGGCACCGCCCTCGGCATCACCATGATCTGTTCGTTCTTCGCCGCGTCCGTCGGCATCATCGTGATGATCATCGCCTCGCCCTTGCTGGTTGCCGTCGCCTTTGAGTTCGGACCCTCTGAAATCTTCTCCATCATGTTGCTTGGTTTGCTTGCAGGTGCCACGATGTCGCGCGGCTCGCCGCTCAAGGGCATTGCGATGACGGTCATCGGCCTTCTGATTGGCGTGGCCGGCACGGATGTCAACACGGGCACCTTGCGCTTCACGTTTGGCGTCACAAACCTTGATGACGGGATTGAACTGACTGCGTTAGCCATGGGGCTTTTTGGCGTTGCCGAGTTTCTACTCAACGTTAATCGTCTGAAGGTCATTGGT
>CAIZGQ010000690.1 GCA_903932565.1 uncultured Hyphomicrobiales bacterium | reverse complement strand
CGTCTCGGCCGTATCCTGCTTGCGGATGATGACCATGTCGGAGTCGAGGATCCCCGCCTCGATCATCGAGTCGCCCCGCACTTCCAGCGCAAAGTGCTCGCCGCTGGAGAGAAGATCGGGCGGCAGGGCAATCGTGTGGCTGCGCGACTGGATGGCTGAGATTGGCGTACCGGCCGCAATCCGGCCCATCACGGGGATGGAGACGTTGTCGTTTTCGCCGGAATCCACCGGGGACGGCGGACGCACCCTTCCCAAGGTTCCTTCGATGACAGAGGGCGCAAACTTTGCCCCGCGCACGGGACCTGACGGAATGGATGAATCCGGCATCTTGACCACTTCGAGCGCCCGCGCCCTGTTGGGCAGACGGCGGATGAAGCCACGCTCTTCCAGCGCCATGATCAGCCGGTGGATGCCAGACTTCGAGCGAAGATCGAGCGCGTCCTTCATCTCGTCGAACGAAGGCGGGACACCCGTCTCCTTGAGACGTTCGTGGATGAAGCGCAGAAGCTCATTCTGCTTTTTCGTCAGCATCTTATCGGCTCCAATCACCCAAAAGGCACCTGCGACCGCAAAAACGCGCGGGCCGCAGCGCAGTTTGGCATGGCGCGACTCACGCGCCTCAGGCATCTGGCCCAGAGAATCAAGGCAACGCTTAAACAAACCGTGAACGACGCTACATGTTCGCGGTGCGTTCTGCAAGTGGTCCCGGTCTACGCCCAATTGCCACCACAATCAGTGTTGCCCGCCGGCTTGCGGTCATTGCCGGGTTTGTTGGATTCTGGCACGATAATGCAGCGTTGCAGGGACGGGTCCGGCAATGCAGGCCATGGTCTCCAGGTTCAAGGCGATCCATGGTCATAAAAAAACACCCCGATCTTATCTCGCAAGGGCGGAGCGCATGGCCATTTACCTCGTCATATTGGGCGGATTCCTGTCCGTCATTTACGGTGCCTACACGACGCAGCAATTGCTTCTGGCGGACGCGGGCTCGCCCCGCATGCAGGAAATTGCCGGTGCTATTGCGGAAGGCGCGAAGGCCTATCTCAAGCGCCAATATCTCACCATCGCGATCGTCGGCGTCATCATTCTCGCCATTCTTTATTTTTTGCTCGGCAAGGAAGTCGCTGTTGGCTTCGTCATCGGCTCGGTTCTTTCGGGCCTTGCGGGCTTCATCGGCATGAACGTGTCGGTGCGTGCCAATGTGCGCACAGCGCAGGCTGCAACCAAGTCGCTCGCAGGCGGCCTTGATCTCGCCTTCAAGGCGGGTGCCATCACCGGCCTTCTGGTGGCGGGCCTGGCGCTGCTGGGCGTCGCGGTTTATTTCTGGTTCCTCACCGGGCCAATGGGCTTTGCGCCATCAAACCGCATCGTCATTGATGCGCTTGTGGCACTCGGTTTTGGCGCATCGCTGATTTCGATCTTCGCGCGTCTGGGCGGCGGAATCTTCACAAAGGGCGCGGACGTTGGCGCTGATCTTGTCGGCAAGGTCGAGGCTGGCATTCCGGAAGATGACCCACGCAATCCGGCCACGATTGCGGACAACGTCGGCGATAACGTGGGCGATTGCGCGGGCATGGCGGCCGATCTGTTCGAGACTTATGCGGTGACGGTTGTTGCCACCATGGTGCTCGGCTCGATCTTCTTTGTGAAGTCTGCGGATCTTGTCGCCGCCTCGATGCTCTACCCGCTGGCGATCTGCGCCACCTGCATCGTGACGTCGATCATTGGCACCTATTTCGTCAAGCTGGGTGCCAATCAGTCGATCATGGGCGCGCTTTACAAAGGCCTCATTGCCACAGGGCTTTTGTCCATCATCGGGCTTGCCATTGCCACGCAGTTCGTCGTCGGCTGGGGCAACTTTGGCACCACGACAACGGGCACGCTTGTGAATGGCACCAGCCTGTTCTTCTGCGGTCTGGTGGGCCTTGTGGTGACGGGTCTCATCGTCTGGATCACGGAATATTACACTGCAACCGGCAAGCGCCCGGTGGTGTCGATTGCGCAGGCCTCCGTCACGGGCCATGGCACCAACGTCATCCAGGGCCTCGCCGTCTCGCTGGAATCGACAGCTGCCCCGGCGCTGGTGATGGTGGGTGGCATCATCGCCACCTACCAGTTGGCAGGACTCTACGGCACGGCCATTGCGGTGACGACGATGCTGGGTCTTGCCGGCATGATCGTCGCGCTCGATGCCTTTGGTCCTGTCACGGACAATGCCGGTGGCATTGCCGAAATGGCGGGCCTGCCAAAGGAAGTGCGCCAATCGACCGACGCGCTCGATGCCGTGG
>CAIZGQ010000689.1 GCA_903932565.1 uncultured Hyphomicrobiales bacterium | reverse complement strand
TCAAACAGCATCAAGGATTTCTTTCGCGCGGCTCCGGGCGGGATTCCAACCCAGACAGCATTCAGTCAGGATCGTCGCTGGGATGATCTCGACACGGATCGCGCCAAGGGCGTGATCCGCGACAACGCCCATGCATTTTCAAAAGACGGCGGTCTGGCAGTCCTTTTTGGCAATCTCGCCGTCGATGGCTGCATCGTGAAGACGGCAGGCGTGGATGATTCCATCCTGACGTTTGCCGGACCTGCACGCATCTTCAACAGCCAGGATGATGCTGTGAAGGGCATCCTGAGCAATCACATCAAGGCCGGCGACATCGTGCTGATCCGCTACGAGGGCCCGCGCGGCGGACCCGGCATGCAGGAAATGCTGTATCCGACGAGCTACATCAAATCGAAGGGTCTCGGCAAAGCCTGCGCGCTCATCACCGATGGTCGCTTTTCAGGTGGCACGTCGGGCCTGTCGATCGGCCACGTGTCGCCGGAAGCGGCCGAAGGCGGCGCGATCGGCCTTGTCGAGGAAGGCGATCGCATCGAGATCGACATCCCGCACCGCAAGATTCATCTGGCGGTTGCGGATGAAGTTTTGGCCGCGCGGCGCGACGCGATGGATGCCAAGGGCAAGGCTGGCTGGAAGCCCGGCCCGCGCCCGCGCAAGGTGACCACTGCCCTGCGTGCTTATGCGGCGTTTGCGACGAGTGCGGCCAAGGGCGCTGTGCGAGTTGTGCCGGAGGAGTGAGGGGGCTGTCGCTTCGAAACGGCCTTTTCTCATGATTTGCAGATGCATCTGAAGCGCGACACCTTCGGTTTGACGTTGCTGCTGGCGGCGATGACGACACTCGCGTCGATGTCGAATGACATGTACATCCCATCGCTTCCAGAAATCGCCGCAAAGCTGAGTGCACCGGCCTCGCAGGTCCAACTCACACTGTCTGCGTTTCTCGTTGGCTTCGCGATCGGTCAGATTTTCTACGGACCCATATCCGACAAGATTGGCCGCAAGCCCACGATGATCGTCGGCTTTGCGCTTTACGTAGCAGCAACGATCGCCTGCGCGTTGTCGTCATCGATTGGCTTTTTGATTGCAGCGCGACTTGTTCAATCACTTGGGGCCGCAGGGCCGATCATTCTGGCCCGTGCCATTGTCCGTGATCTGTATGAAGGCCCACGCGCCACGCGCGAGTTGTCCGTCATGGCCAGTATCACGGGCCTCGGCCCCGTTCTGGCGCCAATCATCGGCGGTGTCCTGCAAAACAATTATGGCTGGCGCGCGAGCTTCACCGCAACAAGCCTGTTTGGCATATGCGTTGGAACAGCAGCCTTTCTTCTCCTGCCTGAGACGCTCAAGACACCGTTGCCGGGCTCGTTTTCGCCGCGACATCTCAGGGCGAGCTTTGCCATCGTCTGGCGCAATCATTCCTTCCGCGCCTATTCAGCCATTCTAGCGGCAGCCTATTCCGGCATCTTCGCCTTTGTGTCGGCCTCGTCTTTTGTCCTGCAGACTGTCTATGGCCTGCACCCGTTACAATTTGGCTTCGCCTTCATGTTCGCAGCAGGCACGATGATCGTCGGCACAACAATCGCCGGGCGGTTCGCGCGTCGGGTGGACCGTACCATTGGCTGGGCGGTCGTCTTGATGGCGTCTGGCGGGACGCTTCAGGCCTTGGGCGTATGGCTCGCACCCTCGAGCGTGGTCCTCCTGATCGTCTGCGAGATGATCTATGTGCTGGGTCTTGGCATGGCGCTCCCCACCCTGATGGGGGCGGCCATCATGCCATTTCCCGACCGGGCAGGTGCAGCGGCCTCATTGTCTGGAATTATCCAGATGACGAGTGCAGCCGTCGTGGGCACGCTTGTTGGTTCACTGCTCGGACAAAGCGCATGGCCTTTGGTGGGTGCAACCTTATTCTGCGGTCTGACCTCGTTGTTGCTCTACGTCGCCACGACCGGTGCTCGACGCATTCAGCAAGCTTAACGCTTTCTTTTTGCGATCCCACTTGCCAGCAGAAGAACGCTGGACGTTCACGCCACCAGCTTGTCGCGATCCCGCAGCTCGGGAAAAAAGCGCATCCACAGCGCCACAATCAGCAAGGTGCCGACGCCACCGGCGACGACGGCACCCACCGGTCCGATGAGGCTCGCGACAACGCCGGATTCAAATTCGCCGAGCTGGTTGGACGCACCCACAAACAGCGTGTTCACCGCCGAGACACGGCCGCGCATGTCGTCCGGCGTCTCCATCTGCACGAGCGTGTTGCGGATATAGACGCTGACCATATCCGCACAGCCCATAATGATGAGTGCTGGAATTGAAAGCCAAAAACTCGTCGACAGCCCAAACACAATCGTGAACGCACCAAAAATTCCAACAGCCCCAAACATCCGGAAACCGGTCTTCGAATTCATCGGGAAATGCGTCAGCACAATCGACATCGTGAACGCGCCGATAGCTGGCATCGACCGCAAAGTGCCAAGCCCCATGGGGCCCGTGTGCAGGATATCCGCCGCATAGATCGGCAGCAGGGCTGTGGCACCACCCAGCAGCACCGCAAAGAGGTCGAGCGAAATTGTGCCCAGCACCAAAGGGCGACCTGCGATGAAGCGAAATCCCGCGGTTAAAATGTGCCAGCGTGCGGCAAAACCGGTGCGACCCTGGGCATCAGGCCCCGCGAGGGGTGTTTGGCGTGCCCGCGTCTGCATCAGCACCATGCTGAGCGACGCCACACCAAAGGCAAGCGCGGTCAGCGAAAAGACAAAACCCGGTCCCCAGATGTAGGCAATGCCGCCGATCGCTGGCCCGGCGATGATGGCCGTCTGGTAGGCGGACGAGCTGATAGCAACAGCAGTCGAAAACATCTCGCGCGGCACAAGTGTGGGCACAATCGCCTGGCTCGCCGGATTGGCGAAGGCACGGGCGACGCTGTTGAGGGCCACCAACATGAAGATCGGCCAGATTGCCGCGATGGAGGATTCTGACACAAACGCCAGACATGCTGAAGACAGGCTCATCAACGCAAAACTGCAGATCAGAATGGCGCGCCGGTCGACCCGTTCGGCCACCTGCCCGACGACCAGAACGAGCAGGATGTTGGGCGCAAAGATCGTCAGCCCGACCATCCCGAGTGCCAGCGGGCTATGGGTGCGGTCGTAGACGAGCCAGCCGAGCGCCACGTCGTTCATCATGTAGGCCATGCCCGACAGCAGTCGGCAGACGAAAAAGATCGAATAGTCGCGGATGCGAAACACGGCCCAGCCGACGTTCGCCGATGCATCGCTCATGATCTGGAAAGCCCCAATTCCTATGTCATTTGGGCATAGCGCCAAACGCGCCGATCCTGCAATGAAAACTGACCCGTTGGCGCGGGGCTTTTGGCAAGACGTTCAGCGTGCCGCGCGCTTGTCCCACAGGGGGAATGCTGCTATGAGCCGCGCATCAGGATTGATGGGGGTATTTTACGTCCATCGATCAAGCCATTTCCAACCCGCCGGACCAGCGCCGGCCCGCCTTCGTGGCGGTGGTCGCATCTAAAATTGGATGTGCACTGGCGGCAAGGGAATACCCGCAACGCTAACCCCGCCGGCGCCGCCCGCTCCGATCCAGAATTTCAAGATGATCGCGAGCCGGCACTTCAGGAGATTCAATGTCCACTGCAATTGATTTTTCGCCTTCGCGCGAAGATTTCGCCGCGTTGCTCGAGGAAAGCTTCGAGCGTCACGAGGCTTATGAAGGCACGGTCGTCAAGGGTACGGTTGTCGCCATCGAGAAGGACGTCGCCGTCATCGACGTCGGCATGAAGACCGAGGGCCGCGTCGCCCTGCGTGAGTTCAACGCACCGGGCCGTGAGCAGGACCTCAAGGTTGGCGATGTTGTTGAGGTGTATCTGGAGCGCGTCGAGAATGCGCTTGGTGAAGCCGTCATCTCGCGTGACAAGGCCCGCCGTGAAGAGAGCTGGGTCAAGCTTGAGAAGGCGTTTGAGGCTCAGGAGAAGGTCGAAGGCGTGATCTTCAATCAGGTCAAGGGTGGCTTCACCGTTGATCTTGACGGCGCCGTGGCCTTCCTGCCGCGCTCGCAGGTCGATATTCGTCCCGTGCGCGATGTTGGCCCGCTGATGAACGTGCCGCAGCCCTTCCAGATCCTGAAAATGGATCGTCGTCGCGGCAACATCGTTGTCTCGCGCCGGACCGTTCTGGAAGAGAGCCGCGCCGAGCAGCGCCATGAGATCGTCGCCAACCTTGAAGAAGGTCAGGTGATCGAGGGTGTTGTGAAGAACATCACCGATTACGGCGCGTTCGTGGATCTGGGTGGCATCGACGGCCTTCTGCATGTCACCGACATCGCTTGGCGTCGCGTCAACCATCCGACCGAAGTGCTCAACATCGGCCAGAGCGTTCGCGTTCGCATCATCAAGATCAACCACGACACGCACCGCATCTCGCTTGGCATGAAGCAGCTGCTGGAAGATCCGTGGCAGGGCATTGATCTGAAGTACCCGGCCAATGCGCGCTTGAGCGGCCGTGTCACCAACATCACCGATTACGGCGCGTTCGTGGAACTGGAGCCGGGCATCGAAGGCCTGATCCACGTCTCCGAAATGTCGTGGACCAAGAAGAACGTCCATCCCGGCAAGATCGTCTCGACGAGCCAGGAAGTCGAAGTGCAGGTGCTCGAGGTCGATCCGATCAAGCGCCGCATCTCGCTGGGCCTCAAGCAGACCCTGCAGAACCCCTGGGAAGCCTTCGCCGAGAAGCACCCCGTTGGCTCGGAGGTCGAAGGCGAGGTCAAGAACAAGACCGAATTCGGTCTGTTCGTGGGTCTCGAAGGCGACGTGGACGGCATGGTCCATCTCTCCGATCTCGACTGGAAGCGTCCGGGCGAGCAGGTGATCGAAGAGTACAAGAAGGGCGACATGGTCAAGGCGCAGGTCCTTGATGTGGACGTCGAGAAGGAGCGCATTTCGCTTGGCGTCAAGCAGCTTGGGGGCGACCCCTTCGCAGCCAAGGCCGAAGGTGAAGGCGACATCAAGAAGGGTGTCGTTGTGACCTGCGAAGTGACTGAAGTGAAGGAAGGCGGCCTCGAGGTGACCATCGTTGGCACCGACATGTCCTGCTTCATCAAGCGCAACGAACTGGCCCGCGATCGTGCCGACCAGCGCCCCGAGCGTTTCGCCGTTGGCGAAAAGGTCGATGCGCGCGTCACCCTGTTCGACCGCAAGGCTCGCAAGGTCTCTGTGTCGATCAAGGCGCTCGAGTTTGCTGAAGAGAAGGAAGCAATTGCCCAGTTCGGCTCCGCCGATTCCGGTGCTTCGCTCGGTGACATCCTCGGCGCGGCCCTGAAGGCCCGCGACAAGGCGCCTGCCAAGGACGAGTAAGCTCGTCTCACTGGTCTGACAAAAAAGAACCCCCGTTGCCATGCAGCGGGGGTTTTTTGTTGGGGAGAGTTTTTGACGTCTCGTGCGTCCAGGACCCTCATCCGTCACGCTCTGCGTGCCACCTTCTCCCGAGGGAGAAGG
>CAIZGQ010000688.1 GCA_903932565.1 uncultured Hyphomicrobiales bacterium | reverse complement strand
GTGATTCAAAGCGCAAGACCCGGGCCGCTCGGTCCCGTGCTCGCGCATGATGTGATATTGCTCAGGGGTGAGACGCTTGCGCCATTCGGCTTCGTCAAAAGTTACCGGAAATTCGTGGCCCGACATGCGGCCCTCCCTTGTCAAACTACGAACATGGAATCGAAGAAGGTGGTCCCGCGCAAGCGGCAGCCGAACCTTCTGTCCGGTTCCCAAATCATCATGCGCAAGCAGGGCCACAAGGTGCATCTCCCGGCGCTGACGCGTTTGTGATCGGACGATGCGCAGCCTATCTGACGAGCCCGGGCCTGGCTTACTTGCCGACGCGTGAAATCGCCTTGATGCGCAGCGGGGGCAGCCCGGACTTTTCCGAAATCTCCCGGTCCTGTTGCTCGATGACGGAGCGAGCCGGCTTGTCGCCATCGAGCCCGTCCAGCATCTCGCCGGGGACGCGACGGTTGGACCGCTGGCTACCGTCTTCATAAACGACATTGAACAGCACAAATTCGGAACGCGCTGTGGGTTTTCTGGCCATGACATAACTCCGGACGGCAAGTCCTCGAAGCCGATGGCGCGGACGAATCGCGTCACGCCTGCTAACGATCCGAGGAGCGTGGATGGAACGTGTTGAACTCCGCGTTCCCTGATATTTGGGAACGGCGGCTCGGGATTGAAATGGCGTGGTAGATGCAAGCGTCTTCACGGCGACGTCACAGATCAAAGTCCAGACATTGCTCGTATAGGCCTTCTATCATACGCCAAGACGCGATCAAGGCTGCGGAAACCACGTGCGCATGACACAAGGCAACACCAGTAAGGGCCCGCCAATGCCCATCCCCTCCGGATCGGCTGAAATCGGCTGGGAGCGCACGCTCTGGCTGATGGTTGCGGTTCAGTTCGTCATGAGCCTGTCACTGGGCAGCACGAGCCCCATACTCCCGTTGTATCTTCAAGATCTTGGCTTGCAGCCGGGGTCCGAGGTCGACTTCTGGTCCGGTGTGCTGAGCTCGGTGAACTTTCTGATCGCCGCCATCGTCTCGCCGCTCTGGGGCTCGGTTGCAGATCGTTACGGCCGCAAGCTCATGGTCCTGCGCTCCAGCGTCGCCATCAGCATTTTCATGGCCCTGATGGGCTTCTCGACAGCCGTGTGGCAGCTCGTCGCACTGCGGGCAATGATGGGTGCGTTCAGCGGCTTTTCCGCCGCCTCCATCGCGTTGGTGGCAACACGCGCGCCCAGCAACAAGCTTGGCTACGCGCTCGGCTGGCTCAGCACAGGGCAGCTTGTGGGCGGGCTGCTTGGGCCGGTATTGGGCGGCAGCGTGGCGGACTTGTCGGGCAGCCATCGCATCACGTTTTTTGTGACCGCAGCCATCTCCGCCAGCGCCGGGCTTCTGGCCCTTGTTGGTGTGCAGAACGAAACCCGGGCCTCGTCCAGCAATGGCAAACTCAGCGTTGCACAAAGCTTGAAAGTTTTGTTTCAGACGCGCGGGCTTTTGCCGGTTTTCTTTGTACTGCTAATGGCGCAATTTGGGGTGCGCTCCGTGCAGCCGGTGGTGACGCCCTTCGTGCAGGAGCTCGTCGGCCTTGGGCCCGGCCTCGCCACGCTGGCAGGTCTCGCGTTCTCGATCACGGGCGTTGCAGATGTGATCGCATCGCCGTTCCTGGGCAAACGCTCCGACACCATTGGCTATCGCAAAGTGCTGCTGATCAGTCTGGCAGGCGCGGCGCTGGCGACAATCCCGCAAGCGGCTGTGGGCAATTACTGGCAGTTTCTTGCCCTGCGGTTTGCACTTGGCTTGTTTGCTGGCGGTATTCTGCCCACGGCCAATGCACTCATTGGCGGCATGGTCAGCGCACAACAACGGGGTCTGGTGTTTGGTGCGACAGCCTCCGCGACGTTCCTGGGAAGCTTTCTGGGCCCGTTTGTGGGTGGCTCAGTCGCCTCACTCTTTGGAATTCGCTGGGTGTTTTTGCTGACAGGGGCGATGTTCATCGCCAATCTGTGGTGGGTCATGCGCGTCGTGCCACCCCAGCAGGCGCTTGATGGACAGCCGATCGACACGCCGGCCTCACCGTCACAACCTTGAAAAATCGGTCCTTAAAAAAACGCGACCCCGGTGCGGAAAACCGCGACCGGGGCCAGAGACTGCCCATGGGCTGGGGGGCTGACAATTGGGCAGTCTCCGCGATCTTTCTCTCTGCCACAGCGGGCAAAAATATGGTCGGGAGAGGGCAGCACCGTGGTCGCCCAGACCTCAAATTTCAATGTTCCGGGAGATCGTCGTCATCGATGGCCGGGATGACAGTGTCTGGATCGTCATCATCTTCATCCGGCTCTGGTGGCGGCGGCTCGGAATCATCGCCATCGTCCAGCAACACGTCGGCTGGCTCTTCGGCCAAGGGCGTCGCGGCCGCATAGGGCGCGGAGGGCTCGGGCTTTGCGAAGCGGGGACGGCGTGGTGGCGGCGGGATCGGCACCACGAAGACCGCATCGCACTTGGGGCAATGGATCGGGTCGCGGCCCATATCGAAGAAGCGGGCGGCACACGTCGCGCACACGCGCTTGGTGCCCATGGCCTCATTGGTCATTGAATGCCTTTATCGAAATTTCGAAGGCGACATGTAATCGCCAGAGGGCCGCATCACGCGTGAGCGGCACAGGATCGCCAAGCCCTACCTGAAAAGATGGGATGTCCCTAAGCAATTCGCGCGGGAGGGGTTCAAAATGGCGGTCGTGCGCACGCATGAGCGCACCCACGTCCACGGCTTTGCGGCTTTAACAAGCAAATTTCAGAATAATGGTACCACCGCCCCGGCTCGAACGGGGGACCCCTAGATCCACAATCTAGTGCTCTAACCAACTGAGCTACGGCGGCCCGCAACGCGGCTTTCTTTAGGACCAGATACCGGCAATTGCAAGCGACTCTGCGAACACGCGCGCCAACGTCTCGCTGCCGCACGCGGCGCAGGATCTTTTCCAAGACCCCTGCGAAGCATTGTCTTACACGCCAAGCATTGTCTTACGCATGCCTCACCAAGACCTGCCTTACCAAGACATGCTCTGCAAAGACGCCTGGCGTCAGTGAACCGACCCAAAGCCCTTGCTGATGGTGGCCTTGATCGGTTCAGCGCTTTCCGCGGCGATCTTTTGTGCCAGGGCGCTGATGTCCTTGGCCTGAACCTGAACCGCCTCAACCTGCTTGCGCACGTGTTCAGACTGGACCTGCAAAGCCTCGGACATGTCCTTGGCACCCAGCAGCGCCGTCACGAGATCGAAGGCCGCGCTCGTGTTGGCCTTGAGGGCGTCAATGGCTGCACGGTTGAGATCGCGCAAGCCGACGGAGGCTGCAGCGCGGCTCGCTTCTAGCGAACCCGGCACGTCTTCGCTGACGACTTTCAAACGGGCGAAGGCCATGCGGGTCTGTTCCAGACCCTGCTCCGCAAGGTTGCGCAGGATGTTGTTGAGATCGGCAGCGTCAGATGAAGCTGTCGCCATAGCTGCTTCGACCGTCTTGGCCACGGCCGGCGCAACAACGGCAACCGGAGCCACAACTGGGGCAAGCTTGGGTGCCGGAGCGGGCTTTGCTGCGACGACCGGTTTTGTGGCCACGACAGCTGGCGCCACAGCCACAGGCTTTGCTTCAACAACTTTAACAACGGCGGGCTTGGCCGCCGTTGTCTTGGGTGGGACCGCCTTGGGTGGAACCGCCTTTGGGGCAGCCGCTTTCGACACAGAGGTTTTGGACGCCGCGGCAGTCGCGACCGGTGGCTTGGGCTTGGACACCGGCGCGGATGCGACGCTATCGGCAGCGCGAGCAGGCGTGTGGGCAGCAAGTGTGACAGGGGGCTTACGGGGCGCCATGACCTAACCTCTTATGTGATCGTTCAGCTCTTGACGCTGGATGCCTTGACGACGGCTTCGCCGAGTTCCTTTGTCTGCGACTGCAGCGATTCAAACTGCGCCTTCAGATACTCGCTCTGCAACGCGAACACTTCCTGCACATCCTTGGCGCGGACCAGCTTTTCGGCAAGGTCGAACGCGGCGCTGACATTGGTTTCGGCATAGGTCACGGCCTTGGATGCCACATCCTTTGCGCCGGCCTGAACGCTCACGCCAGAGGTGTCGACAGTCTCGGCTGTCTTGTGAACAGCGCCGATGAAACCTTCAAAGGCCTTGCGGGCCTGATGCACGCTGCGTTCTGCAAAATCACGGATTTCGGTCGGTACTTCATAAGGATTTGCCACGGCGTTTCTCCATTTGGTGATTGGCTGGACCATCCCGCACCGAACGCACAGAACAGCCCAACGAACTTCGATGTTGTGCTTAGCGTCTTTCATGGTGCGTTGCAACATATTTGTGCGCCGCACAAAATGCCGCTCGTTTCTCCCTCTTTGACGCACCGTCATTCACCATATGACAAACGATAACCGGGGAAAGCCCCAGAATGACCTTGTGTCGATGGACCCCGCGGGTTCGGCGCATTAAGCTTTCCTTAAGGTTGCTCAATCGTTGCCAGCTTAGACTTGCGGCCTCTGCAGGCTGTGGAACGCGGGCGGTGACCGGAGACAACCCATTTGTTGAGACGGCTCACGGCTTTTGACGCCAAGACAGGCTTGCCATGACTGACATGACATCCGCAGAGCGCCCCGCTCGCGAGGCAATCGAAGCAGCCCTGTTTCAGGCTGGCTTTACTGCGTCTGCAGGGTCGTTTGAAGCTGTCGAGCCTACGCCAATGTCTCGCCCCGCAGCGGCGACACCCCATGCCACATCCCGCCAGCCGGTGCTGGTGGCGACGGGCGACGTTCTCGAGATTGTTTGGGCCAATCCCGCAGCCTGCGCCCTGTTTGGCGTTGCCACACTGCATGAGCTGACAGAAATTTTCCGCCACGGCGTGACAACGCCAACCCAGCGTTTGATGGAGATGGCGACCCATCTGCAACCCTTCCGGCTGCCCCCTGCCCCGCCCCGGCTGGAACGGCTGCGGTTTTTGATCGGCGCACTACCTGAGACGATCACCTTTATGGTCCGCACCCTCACCGGTCCGGTGCCCTTGGTCGTGTTTGCGGCAACAGACGTCCGCACGGCGCTGATTTCGCGCTTTCCGGTGCTCGCGCCCCTGACGCTGCCACAGCTGCCGAAGGTCGGGTCTGATGCCCCAATGGCAGATGCGCCACACGTCGGGACGGTTGAGTCGGTTGAAGCTGCACCCGAGGTTGCACCGGAACAGGCACCCGAAACCATCGCCGTTGCGACAGAGGCGAGCGCCCTTCGAAACGAGACCATTGCGCTTGCCGCGATGGAACATGAAGCCGCCATGCCATCGGCGACGACCGAAGCTGACGTTGAGGTTGACCCGGTCGTTATCGCCCCGCGTTCCGTGGCTGCGGTTCGCGCCGATCTTCAAGCCCGGTTTGGCGATACGCGTATTTTGCGGTTTCTCTGGCAAACCGATCAACAAGGCCATCTGACCTGGATCACAGAGCATCTCGAAACAGCGGTCGGGACGACAGCCTCCGGCATACTGGGCCACAACTTTTGCGATCTCGCGGCGCGTCTCGGGCTTGATCCACATGGCACCCTGGTGAAGGCGCTGAACAGCCGGGTCACATGGAGCCGGGTTGAAGCGCTTTGGCCAGTGGAAGATTCCGAAGCCGCGCTCCCCATTTCATTCGGCGCATTACCTGCGTTGACGCGGGACCAGAAGTTCAACGGGTTTCAGGGTTACGGCGTCATCCATCTGCAGTGCCCGACGGCGCAAATCTCGTGGCCGGAAACGCCTGAGCCCGAACCCGACCACAAGCCAGACCCGTCTGCTGTGGAAGATACATCAGGCTCTGCGCTGGGTGCCGACACACATGATGT
>CAIZGQ010000687.1 GCA_903932565.1 uncultured Hyphomicrobiales bacterium | reverse complement strand
TTCAAATTTTGGTATTGCGGAGATCTCGATGTCAAAAAGCTCGATAGTCCCAGAACGCGAAGTCACGGCGCGCGCGGTGGTTGTATCCGCTGTCAGCTGGATGGCCTTCAGCGGTATTGTCTTTGTTCTCGTCGCAGTCTGGGGGGTCAAAGGCCTGCTCGGGCTCAATGCGATGCTTGGTTTCTTTTGGCTGGTGGGTCGCACGTTTGACCGGGTGCTGGCCTCCCAGGACGAGCCCGTTGCAGCGCCGCCGCTCAGGTCTGTCCGGGTTTCAGTTGATAGAAAATATGATTCCCAATCTTATCCATGCGCCGCAGCGCCCGGGCCCATCGAGGCCTGACGTAATTGGCGTGATAATGGGTTGAGTCGCCCACATCGGCCACATAGGTCGTGCCTTGCGTGACATCGCGGGCGATGCGCTTGGCGACAGCCCATGAATCCTGATCCGTAATGCGCAGGGACTTGCCTTCGCAGGCAAACGAGAACTGACAGGCATTGTGCCGATGACGGTTCTGATAAACGACCCCGCAGACACTGGTTGGATAAAGACCGCTCTTCACACGATTGAAGATGACCTGCGCGACGGCCGCCTGACCTTCTTCGGGCTCGCTGCGGGATTCAAAATAAATGGCTTCGGCGAGGCACTTTTCTTCGCGCGCAACTTGATCCTGCTCAATCAGGCCAGCAAAATTTGGCCGGTCGCCTTTGGGTTCCACCTTGCTGATGATGCTTGTGGACAGGCCAAAGTTGGCGGCTGCTGTGCGCGATTGGCGCGGCACAGCGACCACTTCAATTGGCACGGCATCGGCGGGTGCAGGTGTCGCGGATGACAAGGCGACAGCACGTGGCACGGCTGGCGTGGAACCGTTGAATGTGCGCGTGGCTGACGACCTGAACCGGAGGGCTGGCACCTGCAATGCGCTAGAACCAGAGACAGCGGAGGTTGAGGCACCGTGAACAGCACCCGTGATCTGCGCCACGCTTTGGCCCGTCGTGCCATTGTTGGTGTCAGCATCCACACCATTGTCAAAACGGGCGACGGACTCGGGTCCGGGGACCATGCCGTCTGACGGCGCAAATCCGTCGTAAGCGACATAATCTGCCGATGACATAGCCATATCTTCAGCCTGCCAGGCCGCGAAACTCTTGGCACCACGGAGCTTTGAATCAAATGTCGGGCGCAGGCCGATGAAGGGATCGGTGCGGTGCGCCCGATCCGGCGATGGGAAGGAGGCGGCGCGATGCTTCAGTTCGATGCGCGGCTCCTGCTCGTCGGGCAGGCGCGAAAACTCAGACGGATCGCCCAGGATCAGCGACGCCGTGCGAATCCGATCATGGCCACTGAGGCCCTTCAGGCCAAAGATGCCGTTGCCGCTGGCGGGAATGAGATCTCGCGGTGCTGAGACCGGCAGGCCGGTGAGGGGCGCGCGGGTCGCACCAAAGGTCGCGTCCTGACCGGCATCTGCGGAGAACGAGACGAGCAGGCCAGCCGCCAGGCACCAGGGTGCGATGACACCCATGGCCCAGGCGACGTGTGACCGACGCATACGCGATACCGACAAACGCGACCGCTTCATACGCAACCCGAACGCTAATGGCACCCAACAAAGGCGCACGCCTGAACGCGCATCAAAACCGTCGAAACGAATACTGTGACCGACGCGCCACAGGCTTTGTTTCAATTCGATGCAATTCGATCATCACGTTTTAAGCTTGAGGAGCGGTTAATCGGGTCGGCACGCAGGTCGATGCGATTGCTCCATTCCGGGACAAGGTCGAAGCCGACTAAGCGTTTGCGGTTTGAAGACGTGCCCGTAGCTCTCCCAGCAGCCGCTGTTCCAGCTGGAAGGGCGTCGCTGTTCCTCCGCGCAATGCCGAGAGCCGCACCGCGTCCCAGCCTTCAGCACCAAAGGCAGCCCGGATGGTTTGCTCGATCCAGACATGCTGTTGCGCTGCGCGCCGGGCTGCGAGGCGGCCGCCCTGGGCCAAATGGAGACGATGCCGGTCCATCGCAGTGGTGAGGTCGTTAAGTCCTTGGCCCGTTGTTGCGCTGACAAGCAGGACGGGCGGGGCCCAGTTACTGTTCCCCAGTGTGACGAGTGTCAGCGCGCCTTCCACGTCCGCCATGGCGCGGCGGGCAAGCGGCCCCATGTCGGCTTTTGTAATAGCGACGAGGTCCGGCAATTCCATGATGCCGGCCTTCATGAACTGCAGGCTATCCCCCGATCCCGGCTGGATGCACAGGACGACGCTGTCGGTCGCAAAGGAGATGTCGGCTTCCGATTGGCCAATACCAACGCTTTCCACCAGCACATGGTCGAACAACGCCCGCATGAGGACGACGGCGGCAATCGTCTGATCGGACAGGCCGCCGAGGCGATCCCGCGCCGCCATCGAGCGAATGAAAATGCCCTGATCGTCCGGGTCTGAACTGATGCGCGCGCGGTCGCCCAGCAACGCGCCACCGGTGCGGCGTGAGGAGGGATCGACCGCAATGATTCCGACGCTCTCGCCGACCTGCCGCCAGCCGCGAATCAGCGCATTGGTGAGCGTCGATTTGCCAACACCCGGCGGCCCGGTGAGACCCGTTACAAAGGCGCGGGGTTCGGCTGCCGCTGCATCGAGGAGCGCTGCCAGATGCGGCGTGCCACGGGCAGTTTCAATCAACGCGAGGGCGTGGGCCAGCGCCCGCTTGCCACCGCCGCGCAGAGACTCAAGTGTTGGGAACGGCGCAG
>CAIZGQ010000686.1 GCA_903932565.1 uncultured Hyphomicrobiales bacterium | reverse complement strand
GGTCTCGGCGAGTATCGGAATTATGTGACATGAAATTGTCCATGGAGCAGCCCGTCGCCGCCTCTTTTCCAACATCTGAGCACTCCTCCGGTGCGCTTCAGACTGGCGTGAAAGTTTTGGGTCACGCGCTGATCGCCGGCCGCCGGATCATCTTGCCGCTGCTTCTGGCCGCCCTTGTCGCGCTGGCCTGGGAATATGGCACGCAGGCCGCGCATCTTTCGACACTCATTATTGTTCCGCCAAGTGCTGTGTGGAAAGTGCTGGAGCGGTCCATCGGGATTCTCTGGCTGCAAACGATTCCGACCGTCACGGAAACACTCACCGGCTTTGCGCTTGCCAGCATTGTTGGGCTCGCACTCGGCAGTGCACTCGTCATGTCAAAGCGCGTGCGTCAGACGCTGTATCCGCACCTGCTGTTGTTTCAGCTCATCCCCAAGGTCGCGCTCGCGCCCTTGTTCATTGTCTGGTTTGGCGTTGGCCCCACATCGCGATTGTCGCTTGCGGTCTTCATGGCGTTCTTCCCGATTGTCATCTCGACAGTCGCGGGCCTGATGAGTGCAGACAGTGGCGCGCTCCGCATGGCGCGGTCGGTTACCGCGTCAACCTGGCAAATTTTCTACAGCGTGCAGTTTCCCTTCGCCCTCCCGCACATCTTCGCCGGCCTGAAGATCGGCGTCACCATGGCAATGATTGGCGTGATCGTTGGCGAATTCGTCACCGCACAGGCGGGGCTTGGCTACATCATCATGATGGCGTCCTCCGCGGCCGACACAGCGTTGGCTTTTGCAGCCATCGGACTTTTGTGCGCGGCCGGTCTCATTCTTTATGGCGCAGTCTCGCTGCTTGAATGGCTGATTGAGCGCCGCATGGGCATCTCCATTACAAGCAACGAATTCTGATGAACCCGTTGTGCAGCCTTGCCGATCTTGATGCAGGCACACCGATGGTTGTGCGACGTCCACCCCAGCGCAGCATCATCCTCATGGCCGTGGATGATGGACTTGTTGCCTTTCGAAACGCCTGCCCGCACGCGGGCTTCGAGCTTGGCTTCAGCGGCGCGGCCCTTCACTGCGAGGACGACCAGCTGCTCAAATGCAGTGTCCATGGCGCGCTCTTCCGGCGCGACACGGGCGTGTGTGTGAGCGGCCCTTGCGAAGGGGCACGTCTGAAGCCAATCGAACTGGTGATCAGCGGCTCCATGGTATTCGCACCCAACCAGAGCGAATCGACATGACACACGTGGCAGCAACGTCGACGTCACTGCCAGTTGGGCTGCGTTCGCGTAAAAACATTGATGCGTTCGAACTGCTCCAGCCCACGTCGCTGGCGCAGGCACAATCTGTCTTTGGTCAATATCCGCGGGCGGCTTTTATGGCGGGGGGTATCGATCTCATTGACCGGATGAAAGGTGGCGCTCTGGTCGATCACGTCATTTGTCTTGCTCGCGTGCCCGAGCTGAGTGCCATCACGTGGGAGGATGGTATGCTGACCGTGGGTGCGGCCGCCACCCACGCGGATATTTTGACAAGCTCACGCGTTAGGGATGCGCTCCCTGATCTCCATGGTCTTTGGCAAGCTCTTGCCAATCCGCGCATTCGCCACACGGGGACTATTGGCGGTAATCTTTGCGCGAGGCAGCCACATTACGACGTTGCGCCTGCCTTGGCAGCTTTGAACGCCACTGCGACGATTATCACACCGCAGGGTGAATACAGGACGGTCCCCGTTTTGGAACTTTCCGAGCATGCCCCTTTGCTGCTGCACAGCGTTCAGATAAACGTCCTGCGCGTTACGAGGCTTTTCTTTGATCGCACGCTGCATCCTGCCCTCGCGCTTTATCTTGGCATTGTGAAAGATAGCGACGTCGTGACATCGTTGAACGTCGGCATCGGCGGCGCTTATGCCACGCCAATCGTCCATGCTGCGCCAATGACACGCATGCCCACAACATTCTTCACGCCCTCAACATGCGCCGACATGGCGGCAGCTTTTGTGGCGCAATTGCAGACACCGTTGTCCGACAGCCTATGTAGCGGGGCCTACAGATTGCGCATGATCGAGGTGCAGTTGCGACGATTGCTCGGTCGGCTCGCGGAGGCAGTGTGACCATGCTCAATATTGCGTTCACGCTCAATGGACAGGCCCGCAAACTTAGCGTGGCAACCAGTGATGTTTTGGCTGATGTGTTGCGCGACCGGTTTGGTCTGGCTGGCTGCAAGGTCGGTTGCGATCAAGGTGTGTGTGGTGCTTGCACGGTCCTTGTGGATGAGGCTCCCATGTCTGCCTGCACCACATTCGCATTTCGCATGGAGGGAAAATCCATCACGACGATTGAAGGCCTGGGCGGCGAGATCAAGTTACATCCCGTTCAAGCCGCCTTTCTGGAACAGGGCGCCTTTCAATGTGGCTTCTACACATCGGGTATGATCCTGTCCGCTGTTGCGCTGCTGGCGCAACATCAGATCG
>CAIZGQ010000685.1 GCA_903932565.1 uncultured Hyphomicrobiales bacterium | reverse complement strand
GTTTTGTAGATCGCGGCCTCGCTCAATTCGTCGAGCGCGGCGGTGGCCTCGTCCAGAAACAGCCAGTCGGGTTTGGCAAGGAGCGCGCGGGCGATTGCAATGCGCTGCTGTTCGCCGCCGGAGAGACGCTGGGCCCAATTGTCCTCATCATCCAGCCGCGTCACGAGATCAGGGAGCCGCGCGGCTTTGAGCGCGTCGATCATCGCCGCTTCTGCATAGGTGTCGGCGCCGGACGGATAGGCGACAGCGGACCGCAACGAGCCAATCGGAATATAGGGTTTTTGCGGCAGCAGCATCACGCTCTGGCCTGCGGGAATCTCAATACCGCCGTCACCAAAAGGCCAAATACCCGCAATGGCGCGAAACAGCGTGGACTTGCCTGAGCCCGAGGGGCCGCTCAACAAGGTCGGCTGATGTGCCTGCAACGCCAGGTCTGCAGGTCCCACAATCTTGCGGCCATCCGGCAGACGCAGCGCAAGCTGTTCCAGCGCCACACGCGTTGGCGCGTCGGCGACCGGGTGGGCGACATGCGTGACGATCCGCGGGGCGACTGTGCCCAATTGACGGGCTTTTTCGATGGATTCGTCAAAGGTGCGCAACCGGTCGAGCACCGCGCGGAACTCGGCCAGTGACGTGTAATAATTGACGAAGAAAGTGAGACCGCCTTCAACGCGGCCAAATGCGCCAGCCGTCTGCGTCATCACGCCCAGCTGCACTTTGCCAGCGAAGTAAAACGGTGCCGTCAGAATATAGGGAATGATCGGGCTGATCTGACCATAAAATGCGGTGAAGGAGATCAGTAACTTTTGCCGCGAAATGATCCGCAGATAGTTCTGGTAGACGTCATCAAAACGGCCCATGACGCCGTGTCGCTCGGTTTCTTCACCAGCCAACAGCGCAACCTGCTCGCCATATTCACGCAGACGCGCCAGCGAGAACCGGAAAGTGGCCTCATAACGCTGCTTGGCAAAGAAGAGCGGCACGAGGACGCGGCCGATGAGATGCGTGACCAGCGTGCCGATGCCGGCATAGACCAGCGCCACCCAGAACAAGAAGCCGGGGATGATAATGTCCGTGCCGGGCAGGGTGAAGTTGGCCGACAAGCCCCACAGGATGATCGAGAATGACACCAGTGATGAAACGGTCGAGATCAGCAGGATTGTGTATGAATAGATGCCATAGCCCGTGTCGCCACCATCGATGAAGCGGTTGACGTCGTCGGCAATGCGCTGGTCCGGGTTGTCAGCATTGATGCCTGTCAACGCCATGCGGTAATGGGTGGAGCCACCAAGCCAGCGGCCCACGTAATGGGCCGTCAGCCAGCGCCGCCAGCGAATGATCAGCATCGATTTCACGACATATTCAATCACATTGCTGAAAATCAGCGTGAAGGCCCAGGGCGTGAACACGAAAAGAAGCAACGTCCAGAAGGCTTTTTCGTCCTTGGTCTGGATGGCATTGAACCAGTCACGGCTAAAGAAGGACAGGCGGACCGACATGCCGACCTGCGCCTGATTGACGACCACCAGAAACACGATCATCGCGATGGCGATGCGCCGTTCATAGGTTTTGAAGGTCAGAGGCCAGACACGTGCTTCACTCTGGTGGCCGGAGAGGAAATAGCCGTCCGCAATGCGCGTCATCGCGCGGATGACCGGAAGGTGCGACACCGCCCAAACAAGGATGGCAAAAATCGCCACCGACACCGGCAAGCTGTCTGGCAGAACGTAAGAGCGGTAGGCCGTCGGCCAGAGCCCGAGCTTGTCGACGAGATAGGCGCTGCCGAAGATCAGGACTTCGCTGGCAAAGATTGTGACAAAGATTTTCAGAAAGGCTGAGATCGCCTGCGAGCGAAACACTGTGAAGGCTGCAATGAGGCTCGTTGCGCCCAACAGTGTTGCGCCGCCTCCCGGCGTCCAGGGCGCCACGGCGATGCACAGGAGCGCGAAGGCGGCGATTGCAAAGCTCAGAAGGCGCATGGGTCTTCCTATATGGGCGGGTGGGCCTGATGCGCGCGCATCAGTCTAAGTTCCATTTTGATAGCATGGTTTGGGTGTGGCACCGCGAGGGCATGATGCCCCGGCGCGTGCCGAGCGTCTGGCACCTCAGACTGTCGCAAGATCGGCGATGATGGCCTCGGCTGCAGCGCGTGGGTCGGCTGCCTGCGTGATCGGCCGCCCCACAACAATGCGGTCTGCGCCCGCGGCACGGGCCCGCGCCGGGGTCATCACACGCTTTTGGTCCGCCAGCACCGAGCCAGCCGGGCGGATGCCGGGCGTGATCAGCTCCATGCCGGGGCCCACAAGCTGGCGCACAGCGGCCACTTCCTCGGAGGACAGGATCAGGCCGGGCAGGCCAAGGTCACGGGTCTGCAGCGCGCGCTTGGCGACGAGTTCGGCCGCTGTGCAGGCGTAGCCCGCTTCCAGCACGTCCGCGTCCGAATAGGAGGTCATCACGGTCACGGCGAGCAACCGCAATGGGCTGTCGCCAACCCCTTCCAGAGCCGCGCGCATGGTCTGGGGAAAGGCATGCACCGTGAGGTAGGTGGCACCAAGCCGGGCGACCTGGGCGGTGGCCCGTTCAACCGTGTTGGGAATGTCGTGAAACTTCAGGTCCAGAAACACCTGCTTGCCCTCGCCGACAAGGCGCTCGGCCAGGCCCAGTCCGCCGCCATATGTCAACTCCAGCCCGATCTTGTAGAACGAGACGCTGTCGCCAAGGCGCTGAACCATGGCGGTTGCAGCCGCGACATCCGGCAGGTCGAGGGCGACAATCAACCGGTCGCGTGGGGACAATTGAGCGGGCGAGTGGGCCGGATTGTGGGACATGCAGGGCCTCTGGCGGACGGGCGCACACAAGGTTCGACGTGCGGATTTGAAGAGCGTGCCGCAGATGTACCCCATCGCAGGGGCCTGTCGACCCTGCGCGGATTTATTTCAGGGGACTATATATCTGTCGGGTTTAATTACGGCCGGACTGCCGATGTCCGGCGCCGGCTGAGCCCATCGCGAAGGCAGGCTTATCGGCGCGGCGGCGCAGCACGCGCGTCTGACGGACCAATTGGTGGCGGGCAAGACGCGTGTGCATGCGCAGGCCAGCCTCAATCCGCGCGGCGTTCTCCAGAAAGTCCTCCCGGACTTTTCCGGCGCGCACCCGGAGTTTCGACATCAAGTCCTTGGCCGGCAGCTTCCGCTTGGCTTTCGAGGGCGGCCTGGTTGCACGGGGCAGGCTTGATCCCAAAGCCCGATACGCAAAGACGCGGGCCGGCGGGATGTTCATCCAAACAGGGGCAGAGGCTTCAAGATCATAAAGACGTGGCTCGCCGGGCTTGCTTACCGGAATGGGCGAGCCCATGCCGTAGGTGAACTGAATGAATTGGCCCTGTGGTCCCATCAGATTGAAGGCGTCCTTCAGCAGCTTCAGTCGGTCGGGGTCCGGACGGTTCAACAGCGGCAGGCTTGAGACGATGGCGGCCGCGGGCTCGCTCAACAAGCCGGCAAGGGTCTCGGCCAAATTGTAGGCGTCGCCCTGAATAACGCGCACGCCCGGAAATCGCCGCTCCAGCAGGCGGCAGAATTTCGGCTCGAACTCCACGAGCACGAGACGCTCGGGCGCGATGCCCCGGCGCAGCAAGGCTTGGGTGACGGGGCCTGTGCCCGGTCCAAGTTCGATCACAAGGCCGGGGACCAACGGGTCCACATACCGCGCCATGCGCCGCGCGAGCGCCCGACCGGAGGGGGTCACCGCCCCGGTGGCACCTGGATTGGCCAGCAGGGTCTTGATGAAGCGTGCCTCATCGGCGAACCGCTCCATGGGAATCCGGCCCGCCGCGCGCTTGGGACGACCTGTACGGTCATGCTGGAGATGCAAGGACAAACCTCAAAGCCATCAGAACTAGCTCTAGCGCTTACCTTGCGCACCAGAAGCCCGTCGTCAAGAATTTGTCGTAATTGAAGTTTGCGGCTGCTTCGTGTTTGGGCCGGGTGTGGATTTCACGCAGCTGGTGTCAGGCCTGCGCCGTCTGGCTTTTGTACCAGTCCAAGATCTCCGCACCGGTCCACATCACGACGCCCTCGTGGCCAAGGATGTAGTCGTAGAGCATCTCGAGATATTTGATGCGATGGGGAACGCCTGTCAGATAGGGATGAATTGAAATCGCCATGATACGTGGGGCCTTGGCACCGTCGAGATAGAGCCGGTCAAACTGGTCGCGGCCGCGCTTCCAGATTTC
>CAIZGQ010000684.1 GCA_903932565.1 uncultured Hyphomicrobiales bacterium | reverse complement strand
CGCGGTGTCACATAATGCGAATTGGCATAGACCTTGACGAATTCGAGGTCGTCCGATTTCTTGCCCGTGAGTGGATCAAACTCGACTATGGTCTCGATCTCGTCGCCAAAAAAGCCAATGCGCCAGGCGCGATCTTCGTAATGGGCCGGGAAGAGTTCGATGGAATCGCCGCGCACGCGAAACACACCGCGCGAGAAATCGCCGAGCGAACGCTTGTATTGCAGCGCGACGAGATCGCCGATCAGCTGGCGCTGGTCGATCTTTTCGCCCACCTTCACGGTGAAGGTCATGGCGGTGTAGGTCTCGACCGAGCCAATGCCGTAGATGCAGGAGACGGAGGCCACGATAATCACATCGTCACGCTCGATCAGAGCACGGGTGGCGGCGTGGCGCATCCGGTCGATCTGCTCGTTGATCGAGGATTCTTTCTCGATGTAGGTGTCGGTGCGCGGCACATAGGCTTCGGGCTGGTAATAATCGTAGTATGAGACGAAGTACTCGACAGCGTTGTTGGGGAAGAAGCTCTTAAACTCCCCATAAAGCTGGGCGGCCAGTGTTTTATTCGGTGCCAGAACAAGCGCGGGCCGGTTGGTGCGGGCAATCACCTGGGCCATCGTGAATGTCTTGCCAGAGCCAGTGACGCCCAGCAGCACCTGATCCCGCTCATGCTGGTTGACGCCGGCCACGAGCTCTTCGATGGCGTGGGGTTGATCGCCCTTCGGCTCGTATTCGGAAATCAGTTCAAACGGGATGCCGCCTTCGGATTTTTCCGGGCGCGAGGGGCGATGGGGTGCCCATGGCTTTTTCTCGCGCAGGTTGGGGTCGCCAAGTTCCAGCAATTCCTTAAGCGCGTCACCGGTGGCGCTGGCTCCGGTGAATTCTGTTGGCTTCTGGCGACGCTTCGAAAGGCCGCTGCCGGGCGATGGCTTGTCCAACCCCAGCGATTTGGCCAGGGCCGGATCAACCTCCGTCAGTGCGCCGATGTCGAACGCCGCTTGCGGCGCTTCGCCAAAGCCGCGCGTATCCCGTCCGGGATAGGCGTCGGCCTTGCGATCATTCAGGGCCGGGTTCAGCAGGGCCGCGAGATGTTCGCCCAGAGGCTGAACATCGGGACGCGCAGCCTTTCCGGACTTCCCGGCGGCGCGAGGCGGACTGGCGGTTTTTTGCCCGGCAGGCGTTTTGGGGGGCTTTGGCATGACCCCAATATGGGCCGAACCAATCGTGTTTTAAACCTTTGCTGGCGAATTCGCGCCCGCAAAGGTGCGATAAAAGAACCCAGCGGTGAAGCCACCCAGGATGCCTGGCAACATGTCGTGGAAGCCCAGCGGCACGCCAAGTTGATTGCCCAACTGGACCAGGGCAGCGCCAAGTCCGGCACCCGCGAGTCCATAGCCGAGAGGATGGGTGATCCTGAAAGGGCGTAAGGCCGCATGAACCAGAAAGACGATCGACGCGGTCACGCGGCCACCACTCACAAGACTTTCCAGCAGGAGCGCAGGGCCAAGCTTGGTGGATACGGACTCACCCAGAAGTTCTGCCAGTTGCGGCGGGACGGACGCGCTCGCATGCTGGATGTCGTACAGAGTCACGCCCGCCAGCAGGCAGGAGGTGACCAGACCGGCCAGCAAGGCGGCCGACCACGACCACGGCACAATACCGGTTTGGATTGCTGTGTATGCGGAGGGTTCCGCAGTTTGCTGCCCGGGCTGCCGGTTTCCATAGAGT
>CAIZGQ010000683.1 GCA_903932565.1 uncultured Hyphomicrobiales bacterium | reverse complement strand
GTTGCAGCAGAAACTGGTTGATGCGCAGCAATCGATGGAGCGCGAATATGCGCGCATTCGGGGCGCAGAAAAACGCTATCGACTGCTGTTCCAGATGGCGTCCGAAGCCGTGCTGGTTGTGGATGCTGGCAGCCATCGCGTCGTCGAAGCCAATCCATCTGCTGCCTCATTGCTGGGCGTCGATGTGAAGAAAGTGGCCGGGCAGGGCTTTAACGATTTGTTCGATGAGGCGAGCCAACAGGCAGCCCAATCGTTCCTGGCAGCGTTGCGTGTCGCACCCCGTGTCGACAATGTGCATGTGCAGATGGCAGGCTCCAAGCAGTCGCTGCTGCTCTCGGGTTCGCTGTTCCGGCAGGAAACGGATTCGCATTTTCTTGTTTTGCTGGCGCCGCTCGGTGGTGCTGCGGCCTCTGTGACCAATGAGCAAGCCAATGTGCTGCGCGTGGTGGAGAAGATTCCCGATGCCTTCGTTGTTACGGATTTCGACCGTCGCATCCTGACAGCCAATTCTGCCTTTCTCGACCTGGTGCAGATGGCCAGCGAAGAGCAGGTGCGCGGCGAACCGATTGAGCGTTGGATTGGACGGCCGGGCGTTGATGTGGATGTGCTGTTTTCAAACCTGCGCACGCATGGCTCGGTTCGGCATTTCTCGACGATTTTGCGCGGTGATTACGGCTCGTCCGAGGATGTCGAGATTACGGCCGTGCTGGCGCCGGGGGGCGATCGTCCCTGTTTGGGCTTCAGCATCCGCACGGGCGGCTGGCGCGCTGGCCGCGAGAAGCTGGGCGGCCGCGAGTTGCCACGCACGGCGGAGCAATTCACAGATCTGGTCGGCCGGGTGCCGCTGAAAAATCTCGTACGCGAGACGACGGACCTCATTGAGCGGCTCTGCATTGAGGCGGCACTCGATCTCACACGCGACAATCGCGCCTCGGCCGCCGACATGCTTGGCCTGAGCCGACAGGGCCTTTACGCCAAGTTGCGGCGCTATGGCCTTGGCGACCTCGACGGCGAATCCGACGCGGCCAACTGAGAACCCTTTTAAAATCATGTGAAAGCCGCCCGCGCTTAGGGCGGTTTTTTCGCGTGTGGCATTAGGTGTCTCATCAACTTGACGATCCGTCGTTTTTTCCTTCGAAAAGTGTAAGTTTATTTTGACACTTTAAAGTGTCAAAGCTAATCTCCTCTCATGCAGAAGACACTGACCGCTACACCTTCGCCCTCTGCCTTCCTGGAATTGCTCAAGCCCATCACGTGGTTTGCGCCAATGTGGGCGTTCATGTGTGGTGTTGTGTCGTCCGGCCAATCGCCGTGGGCACATTTTCCCTTTGTGTTTCTGGGCATTCTTTTGGCCGGGCCGCTCGTGTGTGCCACGAGCCAGGCCGTGAACGATTGGTATGATCGCCATGTGGACGCGATCAATGAGCCCAATCGTCCAATCCCGTCTGGCCGCATTCCGGGTCGCTGGGGCTTGTACATCGCCTGCATCTGGACGGTTTTGTCGCTGCTGGTGGCCACTTCGCTCGGCTCATGGGTTTTGATCGCGGCGGCTTTTGGCCTTGCACTCGCCTGGGCTTACAGCGCGCCGCCCCTGCGCCTGAAGCAGAATGGCTGGTGGGGCAATTCCGCAGTTGCCATTTGCTACGAGGGACTTCCCTGGTTCACGGGTGCGGCCGTCATGTCCGGCGGCTTGCCCGATACACGCGTCATTGTGCTCGCCTTGCTCTACAGCCTCGGTGCCCATGGCATCATGACGCTGAATGATTTCAAATCCGTCGAAGGCGACCAGAAGATGGGCGTGTTGTCGCTGCCCGTGCATCTGGGTGTTGATCGCGCTGCCAAGTTTGCTTGCCTTGTCATGGCGCTGCCGCAGTTTGCCGTGGTTTATCTGCTCTGCGCGTGGGGCCATTTGTTTTATGCGATGGCAATTGTCGGCCTGCTGGGCGGACAACTCATGCTGATGGTCGATCTTGTGGCCAGTCCGCGCGCCAAGGCACCCTGGTACAATGCCACCGGCACGACGCTTTATGTGCTCGGCATGCTCGTCAGCTCGTTTGCCATCCGCGCCTCCATGGGAGGGCCATGATGAGCGCAGACGTCGCAGCTTCTCACTCATCACCTGATGCCCCGCTCAGCTGGCTCGCGATTGTGCGGCTTGGTCTTGTGCAGACGGCGCTGGGGTCCGTTGTTGTCCTGATGACATCCACGATCAATCGCGTGATGATCATTGAGCTTGCACTTCCGGCCTTTATTCCGGGACTTCTTGTGGCCTTGCATTATGGCGTGCAGATTCTGCGTCCAGCCTGGGGCTTTGGTGCGGATGTGGGCGGGCGTCGCACACCATGGATCATTGGTGGCATTGCGGCCCTTGCGCTTGGCGGCACGGGCGCTGCGATTGCGACCGCGCTGTGCCAGACGCATCTTGCTTTTGGTCTCGCACTGGCGGTCTTTTCTTTCATTCTGGTCGGCATGGGTGTCGGTGCGGCTGGCACGTCCGTGTTGGCGCTCCTGGCCACACGTGTCTCTCCCAAGCGGCGAGCCGGGGCTGCGACAACAGTCTGGGTCATGATGATCTTTGGCTTTGCACTGACAGCACCGCTCGCCGGACATTTTCTGGATCCGTTTTCCAACGAGCGGCTGATCCTGGTGACCGCCTGTGTCGGCGGCATTGCGTTTGTCGTCGCGTTTCTGGCGATTGTTGGCCTTGAAGCCAAAAAGTCGCCGCGTTTGCCGGATGCTTTCAAGGCAGACACGCCGCGTGCAAAACCGGCGTTCAAGGACGCATTCGGTCAGGTCTGGAAAGAGCCGGCCGCCCAGCGCTTCACGATCTTCATCTTTGTGTCGATGCTTGCG
>CAIZGQ010000682.1 GCA_903932565.1 uncultured Hyphomicrobiales bacterium | reverse complement strand
CGTCCTTTGGCGGCTTGGCGTCGTAGAGCAGACAGTCGCAAACCGGTTCGAATGCGCTTGAAGCCGCAAGATCAGCACTCGATGAGATACCAACCGCTTTCATCACCGGCAATTCAAAGGTGCGGCGAAGCTCTGTGACCCGCGCTGGCGCCTCATGGCCGTGAAGCTGCAGGATATCGGCTTTCGAAGCCGCGATGATGGCTTCAAGTTCGGCGTCCGACGGGTCGACGCAGAGCGCGACGATTTTGGCGCGACCCTGCACACGGGTGGCAAGGTCGGCTGCCGTCGCATGGCTCACATGGCGGGGGCTTTTGGCAAAGAAGACCAGGCCGACAAAGTCAGCGCCGGCCTCCAGTGCCGCATCGAGTGTATCAGGCGTCGACAGCCCACAGATTTTAACGAGAACTTGGCCCATGACGCGCGCTTCTACTTTAATTTACGACGCGCGAACAGCGCAGCAAACGTGGCATGAGCTTGCTGAAATTACGCTGCGGTCCGATTTGCGTCGTCGGGTGCGGACAGGCGCGGCACGACGCGCAGACGGTCTGATTGTAAACGCACGTTGGCGAGTTCGTCTTTCATGTCGCGGGCTGAGCGGCGATAGCGGCCTTGCGACAGCCAGGTCACAAAGCTGCCCAGCACAACACCGACACCGCCGGCGATGAACAACGCCAGAAACAGCGGCATCGTGAAGGACAGACCGGGAATGTCGCCGTTAAAAGGATCAATAACAACGGTGACGAAATGGCGATTGATGACTGCGAATGCGAGACCGATCAGGATGAGAGGCGCCAGCAGCAGCCATTTCAAAAAGGTCTTCATGTCATCACCTCTGGGCACAAGATGCCAAGCTTGAGAGCCCGACTGGGAACAGGCCCTTCGACGGTCAATAACACACGTTGCAGGTCAGGTCTTAGCGATCCTGACCGTCGTTCAACCGTTCGCGCATTTCTTTGCCGGTCTTGAAGAATGGCACGACTTTTTCTTCAACTTCGACATTCTCGCCGGTCCGTGGATTGCGGCCCAGACGGGCGTCGCGCTTTTTCACCGAGAAGGCGCCAAAGCCGCGCAATTCGACACGATCACCGCGCGCCAGGGCGCCCGTGATTTCGTCAAGAATTGCGTTCACGATATTCTCGACATCGCGCAAGTAAAGATGCGGATTACGCTCGGCAATGCGCTGGACGAGTTCAGATTTAATCACGGTGGCGAGCCCCCAAGAAGATTATGCAATAAAGATCGTCTAAAGCATTCACAAAACACATTGTAAGATTATTGTATAGAGTCTGCATGCCAGAGAACCAAAAGTCCATCAAGACTGGCGTTTTCGCTGGATCGTTCTGCTTGCCGCAACACTGTCCCAAGATTTGCCTGACCAAGCAAGTCGGCGACGTCTGCTGTCACGCCAAGAATACCAAGACGTCCGTTCTCGGCCGCCGGCTTCCAGTCGCGCACGGGGAGCTTGGCACTGACACCCTTGTTCTTTTCAAGCCAGGCGATGCCTGTCTTCTCATCGCCCAATTCATCAACGAGCTTCAGCGGCAGGCCCTGGCGTCCGGTGAAGACGCGGCCGTCGGACACCACAGCCAATTCCGAATCTGACAATTGGCGACGGGTCTTTACGAGATCTTTGAACCATTTGTACGAATCGGCCACCAGCGAGGCTAGGGCGGCCTGCGCTTCTGGCGTTGTGGGCTCAAGACCATTCGGCGAGGCTTTCAGCGGCGAAGACTTCACCGATTCCACCTTTACGCCAACAGTATCGAGCACCTTGGTGAAGTTTGGAAACTGGAACAGGACGCCGATGGATCCAACGAGTGAGTTGCCACCCGCCACGATGTGATCAGCTCCGAGTGCGGCAATATAGGCCCCCGAGGCCGCCAGACCGCGCACGACGGCGACGGTGGGCTTCTTGGCTGAGAGTTCACGCAACGCAGTGTAGACGTCGTCCGAGCCAGTGGTCGTGCCGCCGGGACTCTGAATGGACAGAATCACCGCGTCCACGGATTTGGCCTCGGCCACATCATTGATGAGTTTGAGAGTCGCCTTGTCGCCCGTAATCAAACCTTCGATGGCGACGCGGGCGATCTGGTGCTCGAAGCCCACGCCCTGCCGCGCAAACCGCCAGCCGAGTGCCCCAACAACGACAATGACCGCAAGGAAGGCCGTGACCCGCCAAAACGTCAGCTTGCGGCGCAGGCGACGACGGTCAATCAGATAATCAGCGGTCCGGTCAGTCATTACGTGCACCTGGTTACAGGAAGGCTTGGTACTCAGCTTGCGGCGGCCTTGCCAGCTTCACAGGCGGCAGGCCGTTGAATTTTGCGACGCTGGGCCGCGTTTCAGAGTGTGCCCAGCAACATGCGACTTCCGTCAAATATGAGTTTTGCCCCAACCAGCAAGGTTAGCCAATAAATGAGTTTGTAAAAACGCGCCGCGTCAACCCGGCGCACAAGCCATACTCCGCCAATCGTCGCAACCAGGGCGAGAGGAAAGAGCACCGCCGACGTCGCCAGATTGTCGTGTGAGACTTGCCCCAAACCGGCCAGAAGCACAAGCTTAACAAGATTGGCAGCGCCAAAAAACAGTGATGCGGTGCCAGCATAGACAACGGGCGACAGCTTCTGCGGCATCACGTAAATCTGGAACGGTGGTGCGCCCGCGTTTGCCACAAAGCTCGTGACACCCGAACAGAAGGCCCAGAACAGCCCTGGTGCCACGGGGGGATTCGTCACGGCCGCCGCACTAGCCGGCGTCTTTTTCAGCCAGCTCTGCAGGACAAACAGCACCGCGATCACGCCGACGGCGACCAGCACAGCCGCGTTGGAGAGATGTGCCGCAAAGAGCGCGCCTGCTGCGATCCCGGCCATGCCGCCGACCATGAAAATGATCAGGTTGCGCTTGTCCCAGGTTTTGCGGAACGACCAGATGGAAACAACGTCCCCCACCATGAGCACCGGCAGAAGAATCGCCGCAGCCTGCAGCGGGGGAATCACCAGCGACAGCAGCGGCAGGGACAAAAGTCCCATGCCTTGAAACCCGCCCTTGGAAAATCCCAGCAGAATGACGGCCGGGATCGCAACAAGATAAAAATGCCAATCCGTAATCATACCCTCGCGCTAAATGATTTCAGCGTGCGAGACAATCGGCGGGTCACATCTTCAACCGGAGCCTTCGTCTAAAAGCTGAGGCCAGCGGCGTTGCGTTGTCCCATTCCACGGCGCAAAAAAGTGCCACTGAAAGAGGCGGGAGGACAAGATGGCCAGCCGGTATGCGGACGTGTACAGCGCGTGGGAACAGAACCCGGAAGCCTTTTGGGCTGAAGCCGCCAAGGAGATTGACTGGATCAACCCACCGCAGCGCATCTTTGATCGCGAGGCCGGCGTCTATGGCCATTGGTTTCCCGACGCGACGTGCAACACCTGCTTCAACGCTGTTGATCGCCATGTGGCAAACGGCCGAGGCGATCAGGCGGCGTTTATCTATGACAGCCCCGTCACCAATCAAAAGCGAACGATCAGCTATGCGGAGTTGCTCGATGAAGTGAAGTCGCTGGGCGCTGTGCTGCAGGGGCTTGGCGTTGAGAAGGGCGATCGCGTTATCATCTACATGCCCATGGTGCTGGAAGCAGCCTTTGCGATGCTCGCCTGCGCGCGCATTGGTGCGATCCATTCTGTTGTGTTTGGCGGGTTTGCGGCCAAGGAACTTGCCACGCGTATCGATGATTGCGCGCCCAAGGTGGTGATGGCCGCGTCCTGCGGCATCGAGCCCGGCCGCATTGTGGCCTACAAGCCGCTGCTCGATCAGGCGATCGAACTCTCAGTTTCCAAACCGCAGTCTGTGCTGATGCTGCAGCGACCGCAGGCGGAAGCCTCGATGATGGCGGGTCGTGATTACGACTGGGCTGGATCCGTCAAAGCAGCGCGTGACGAAGGCCGCGCCGCCGCGTGCGTCGAAGTGAAATCAACCGATCCGCTCTATGTGCTTTACACATCGGGCACGACGGGAATTCCCAAGGGCGTCGTGCGCGACAACGGCGGCTACATGGTCGCTTTGAAATGGACCATGCATGGTCTTTACGGCGTCAACCCGGGTGAAGTCTGGTGGGGCGCTTCGGATGTCGGCTGGGTCGTTGGCCATTCTTACATTGTCTATGGCCCGCTGCTGCATGGCGCGACGGCGATCCTGTATGAGGGCAAGCCTGTCGGCACGCCGGACGCTGGTGCCTTTTGGCGTGTGATTGCCGAATATGGCGTGGTGGCGCTGTTCACGGCACCGACGGCCTTTCGCGCCATCCGCAAGGAAGACCCGCAGGCGAAGCTTCTGAAGACCTACGATCTGTCCAAATTCCGCACACTGTTTCTGGCAGGTGAGCGCGCTGATCCCGACACGGTGAAATGGGCCGAGGAGGTGCTGGGCGTGCCGGTGATCGACCATTGGTGGCAGACCGAAACCGGCTGGTGCATTGTCGGCAATCCGGTGGGCCTTGGCATTTTGCCCGTCAAGCATGGCTCGCCGACTGTGCCGATGCCGGGCTACCACGTCGACATTGTGGATGAAGCGGCCAAACCATTGCCCAACGGAACCATGGGCTCGATTGTCGTGCGCCTGCCGTTGCCGCCCGGCGCGTTGCCGTCGCTTTGGCAAAATGATGCGCGGATGGTCGAGTCCTATCTCACCGAGTTCCCCGGCTACTACAAAACCGCCGATGCCGGATACAAGGATGCTGACGGCTATCTCTACATTATGGGTCGCACCGACGACATCATCAACGTGGCTGGGCATCGCTTGTCGACGGGCGGCATGGAAGAAGTTCTCGCAGCCCATCCGGCGGTCGCGGAATGCGCCGTGATCGGCATCAAGGATGAATTGAAAGGCGAACAGCCCTGCGGCTTCGTCGTGTTGAAAACGGGCGTCAATCGTCCGCCGAGCGAGATTGAGAAAGAACTCGTGGCCCTGGTGCGCGAGAAAATTGGCCCGGTGGCCGCGTTCAAGATCGCGATTACCGTCCAGCGACTTCCCAAGACGCGGTCAGGCAAAATCCTGCGCGGGACGATGAAAAAGATCGCCGATCATGATGAATGGTCAACGCCAGCGACTATCGATGATCCCGCCGTGCTGGACGAGATCATGGATGCCTTGCGCCATAAGGGTGTGTGACCGACTGGCTGCGACTTTTCCATGCGAACCTTCTCCCTTGGGAGAAGGTGGCGCGGGGACCGCGCCGGATGAGGGCAGTTATGTTTGCGTATTACCCAAACGGAAAAATTAGTAGGCTAAATAGTTTGACTGGATTTTCGCTCGAAATTAAATCGTACAGCGATAATAAATTTTAGGATTTCTTCTCACGACATAGAATTGAAAGTATTTTTTGAACAGTTTATATAATTTGCAATATTCTAGGGGGCCAATTGATGAAAAGGACATTTTTGCTTTTATCATTGATCGGAGTTGTTTGTGTATTATCCCCCTTTGCCTTTGCTCAAACATTTCAATTTAATGCCGCTGAACTTATTAAAAATTTTGATGCGAAACTCAGAAGAGATGGTGGTGATGTAACGTCGAAGTGCCAAAAGTATGGAAAAGACACAGAGTGCACGTTTTCGGATATCGGTTTTAAAAAATCAGTAGCCGCAATGAAATCGTTGGATATAGCCAACGGGCATTTTTTCCTTAAAGAGAGGCTATTAATTACTGAGGTCGAAGGGAAAGTGTCCACAATAATTATCGGTGGGGACCGTGGAGATCCGATGAATCTTTTTCACTTTATTGGGCAGTTTGCAGATTTGCTAATGACTTTAGATCCTAATGCCACATCTGAATCTGCTTCCGACGACGTTAGGAAACTGGGTCTTATGCGCGGTGATAGTGATCCCACCATTGGAGAACCCCAAATTGAAATAAAAAGCTACGCGGAAATAAGGTGTAATAGTCAAGATTCACATAAAAGCACTGCGATAGGATGCGTTTTGCGGCCAAGGTTTTGATATCGGATGTTACTGCTGGCGAGAGTCGAATCAAACGCGCACACAATCCCTCATCCGCCCCGCGCTGCGGGGCACCTTCTCCCAAGGGAGAAGG
>CAIZGQ010000681.1 GCA_903932565.1 uncultured Hyphomicrobiales bacterium | reverse complement strand
TGAGAACCCGGCCTTCGTCTCGTGCTCGCAGCGCAGCACGCAGCGCCCCGCATGTTTCACCCGGAGCCGACGCCCGTCCGCGCTCCATGTCAGGGCCGAAATCGCCCCCGATTCGCGCTCGATTTCAGTGTGTCGCACCAGCAATTCGGAATTGTCCCCGAGCCGCACCAAAAGCAGCCACCCGTCCTGAAAGCCGACTGCGACAACGAGCGATTTTGGGTGAAAGGCGACGGCCGTGACGCGAGCCGGGCGCACGGCACATTCGCGTGGCGGCTTGCCCATAGGGCCATCCTTGCCCTGGAACGGCCAGACGATGCAGGCCTCAGCGCCCGATGTCGCCAGCCATTCGCCGTCGTGTGACCAGGAAAGCGAGCGGCTCTTTGCCGGGTAGCCGGTCATGCGCATGTTCTTCTTGTCGGCGACGCGCCAGCCGTGCAGGGCGTTTTCCTGCATCGAGGTGACGATGAACCGCGCATCCTCGGAGACCGTCACATCGAGATGCGAACCCTTCCATTCGAGGATTTCGGGCTCGGCTGCGGCATTGGGGAACCACAGGCTCACGCCATTGTAATGGGTCGCGGCCAGCCGATAGCCTTTTGGCAAGAACGCCAGCCCCTGGACCGTCGAGGGGAAGGTGAGCGTCTTCACCTCGCCCTTGGCATCCATGGCGCGCACTTGCTTGCCAAATGCGTAAGCGACAGCACCGTCCGCCCGCATGGCGAGCGCATCGATCCATTTGCCTTTTTCATGCGCCAGCTCGCGCATCGTGCCGTCGGGCCGCGTCTCGACCACGCGACCATCATCGCCACCCGTGATTAGCCGGTCCTGATCGGCAACCGCGACGAGAATGCCTGCATTGGGATGGGCGTTGAGCCGTGTCTCTTCGCCAACACCCGCCAGCACAATCTCGCCATCGCCCAGCGCAAAAGCAGGGGTGCGGCCAAGAAAACTGGCTGAGACCACATGGGCCCCTGTCGAGATCGACGTGACGTGGGAGGTGAGTGTGGGTTGCGAAATCATGACAATCTTTGTTCAGCGAAGCCGAGATCAGAAAAAAATTGAAAAAAGCCCTGCGAACAGGGCTTCTCTTGGGAGAGGCTCAAGCCGCCTTGCAGGCCATGAAGCCATCGCGCAATTCAGCTTCGTTCAGGTTGCGCCCAATGAACACAACCTTGCACTCGCGCTTTTCATCCTTGCGCCAATCGCGCTGCGTGTCGCCATCCAGCATCATATGCACGCCCTGAAACACAAAGCGCGCGGGCTCGTCCTTGAACGCCAGAATGCCTTTTGAGCGAAGGATGTTGGGCCCTTCCGTCTGTACGATGTGGTTGATCCACGGCATGAATTTGTTGGGGTCCACATCGCCATCGATGCGAAACGACACCGACTGCATCTCCTCATCATGATAATGCTTCAAGCCGTGGCCGTGATCATGCCCGTGGTCGTGATGATGGTGGCCATGGTCATGATCGTGGTGGTCGTGCTCGTCGACGGTCAGGAATTCCGGCTCGATTTCCAGGATACGGTCGAGATCAAAAGCGTTTCTGCCGAGTACCGCATCAAGTGGCACTTGCGCCTTTGTTGTCTTGTGAAGCTTGGCGTAGGGGTTGATCGCACGGATGCGCGCTTCGACTTCACGGACTTCCGCCTCGGTTACAAGGTCGATCTTGTTGAGGATGATCACATCGGCAAAGGCAATCTGGTTCTTGGCTTCCGGCGCATCCTTGAGGCGCGCGGCGAGCCACTTAGCGTCAGCGACAGTCACCACCGCATCGAGGCGGGCCGTGTCCTGCACTTCCTGATCAACGAAAAACGTCTGCGCCACGGGGGCGGGATCGGCAAGGCCGGTGGTCTCGACAATGATCGCGTCGAACTTGCCCTTGCGCTTGATCAGGCCATTGATGATGCGGATGATATCGCCACGCACGGTGCAGCAGATGCAACCGTTGTTCATCTCGAACACTTCTTCATCGGCGCCGACGACCAGATCATTATCGATCCCGATCTCGCCAAACTCGTTCACAATGACTGCGAACTTGTGGCCGTGATCCTCTGACAGGATGCGGTTGAGGAGCGTGGTCTTGCCTGCACCCAGATAGCCGGTGAGGACGGTGACGGGAATTTTGTCGGACATGCTGACTCCAGATCG
>CAIZGQ010000680.1 GCA_903932565.1 uncultured Hyphomicrobiales bacterium | reverse complement strand
TCCCGCGCGCTGCGCCTGTCATGTGAGGCATGGCTGGCCCTCAGGCGCCTTCGATCTCCAGGGTCACATCCACATTGCCGCGGGTGGCATTGCTGTAGGGGCAGACCTTTTCGTGCGCTTCCTTGGCCAGCATTTCGAGATCGGCCTGCGGCAAGCTCTTGTCGGTGACGTGCAGCTTCACGATCAGCCCAAAGCCACCGGCATCGCGCGGGCCGATGGAGACATCACAGGTCACAGAGGCGTTGGCGGCGTTTTTCTTGTGCTGGTGGCCGACAAAATCGAGCGCGCCGCCAAAGCAGGCGGCATAGCCCGCCGCAAACAAATGCTCCGGCGTCGCCGTGTCCGGCTTGCCGGGGCCACCCATGGCCTTGGGGACTGACAGATCGACGCTGACGATGTGGTCATCACTTTCGGTATGTCCGTTGCGGCCGCCGGTGGCGGTGGCATGGGCGGTAAAGAGCGGCTTCACTGACATGTGGATGTCCTTTTATCTCGTTCGTCTTGCCGCGCGTTGGCGCGGGCAGCATTTTGACGTACGCAAATCGCACGCCTTGCAAATACGTCCGCCATCCAAAATGGTTGCGTGACTTGCGTCGGTGCCAAGGCGGCTTAGCTTGCGCCACGGCGTCAGCCCGGGTACATCCTGATCAAGCCCCTGAGAGCACTCGCTTTGTCCAATTCCAACGCGCTTTCCACGCTGCTTGCAGCCATGACCGACGCCGCCCATGTCGCAGGGGCGGATGCGCTGACATTTTTTCGGTCCGGGCAGCTGACCCAGGCCCGTGTCGATACCAAACACGGTGGCTCGCCGGTGACGGAGGCTGACCTGCGGGTTGATGTCTACCTCCGCGAACGGCTGGGCGCGCTGGTGCCCGAGGCCGGCTGGCTCTCGGAAGAAACCGCGGACACGTCGGCGCGGCTGGAGAAGTCCGCCGTCTTCATTGTCGATCCGATCGATGGAACGCGGGCTTTCGTGGGTGGTGATCCGCGCTGGGCGGTCTCAATTGCCTATGTTGTCGACGGTGTGCCTGTGCTGGGTGTTTTGCACCTGCCCGCGCTTCAGGAGACCTTTGTCGCCCAGGCCGGGCGCGGCGCAACGTTGAATGGCGTGGCTGCGGCAGTCTCGGCGCGCCCGACCCTCGATGGCGGGCGTTTTGCCGGGCCAAAGTCTCTGATTGATCCGATGTCCGGACACCTGGCCAAGGACGGCTTGAACATCACCCGGGAGCCGAAAATTCCCTCGCTGGCTTATCGGTTTGCTTGTGTGGCCTCTGGTGTGCTCGAGGCTGCGGTCGCCTCGACCAATGCGCAGGATTGGGATATAGCCGCAGCAGATGTGATCCTGCGTGAGGCAGGCGGCGCGGTGACCAATCTTCAGGGTCAGATGCCAACCTACAATCTCCCGGATACCAGCCACGGCGTGCTGCTTGCAGCTCCCACGCGGTTCCAGGACCAGCTCAACGCGGCGCTGGGACATGGTCGCGAGTCCGTCTCCGGACGGGTGGGGTGAACGCCAAAACAAAGCCGATTTGGCTGACAATTCAGGAAGACCCGACATCATGAGCGAATCTGGCCATCAAGTTGAATCCAAACAGTTGCTCCACCTTGTGTTTGGCGGCGAACTGAAATCGCTGGACGGCGTCGACTTTAAGGACGTGTCCAAGCTCGATGTCGTTGGCATTTTTCCCAATTACGCAAGCGCCCAGGCGGCCTGGCGGGCCAAGGCCCAGCAGACCGTTGATCATGCCGAAATGCGGTATTTCATCGTGCATTTGCATCGCCTGTTTGACCCGACCTGAGGGCCTGCGTCTGGACACCTGACGATGCTGAAGGCGCTCGGCAACAGCCTCGCGGTTCGCTCACTCATCGGCGCGATTGCAGTCGGCTATCTGAGGCTGGTGCAGACAACGACGCGGTTCGTCATCGAGCCGGGTGATCTGACCGCCCAGGCGGCGGCCAACATGCCGTTGATTGCCGCGATGTGGCATGGCCAACATTTCATGATTCAGTTTGCCTGGCCGCAAGGGTCAAAATTTGCGGCTCTGATTTCGCGATCTGTGGATGGTGATCTGAATGCGGCCATTCTGGAGCGCCTGGGCGTTCTGCCGATCCGGGGGTCGGGCGGGTCCGGCAACAAGATCCGCAAGCGCGGCGGGGCAACGGCATTGCGTGAAATGCTGCGGGTTCTTGCCGAGGGCACCAGCGTGGCGCTGACGGCGGATGTTCCCAAAGTGTCGCGCATTGCCGGGGCTGGCGTCGTGACACTCGCGCAAATGTCCGGGCGGCCGATTTATCCGATTGCCGTGGTGACGCGGCGGCGGATTGATTTCAACTCTTGGGATCACGCCTCGCTGGGCTTGCCATTCGGGCGCGGCGCAATCGTTCTGGGCGAGGCTATTCATGTGGCCCGCGACGCGGATGCTGCGACCTGCGAGGCTGCCAGGCAGGCGGTGGAAGACGGCCTCAACGGAGCCCATGCGCGGGCTTATGGGCTACTGGGATCGCGTGACCCCGGAGCACCCGCGCTGACGCCTGCTGCATCTACAGCCGCCGCATCCGGCGCGGTTGCTCAGGACGTGGGCAAGGCGTCCGGTTCATGAAGTCCCAGTTGATCTTTGGCCTGTACCGCCGTGTGACGGCACTCGTGGGGCCGCTCAGCCCGGCGCTGCTCGGGTATCGTCGGCGGCGCGGCAAGGAAGATGCGACCCGCCTTGGCGAGCGCATGGGCCAGTCAACACGCGCCCGACCTGCGGGTTCGCTCGCCTGGGTGCATGGCGCGAGCGTTGGTGAAAGCCTCGCGCTGCTCCCCTTGATCGAACTTCTGGTCCGCCGTGGCCTGTCCGTCCTTGTCACAACCGGCACGGTGACGTCGGCGGTCATTCTGGAATCGCGGCTGCCGCCTGGCGCGTTTCATCAATTCGTCCCGCTCGATGTGCCAAAGTTCGTCAAGCGGTTCCTCGACCACTGGACGCCGGACCTGGTGCTGATTGCTGAGTCGGAACTTTGGCCCAACATTTTTAATCAGGTGGATGAGCGGGGCATTCCGCTCGTGCTGGTCAATGCGCGCCTGTCGTCGCGCTCGTTCGAGCGCTGGAAAACATTTCCCGCCGCCATTTCTGCCTTGCTGTCGCGGATTGATTTGTGCCTTGCGCAAACTCCCGAAGATGCACTGCGGCTGCGCACCCTGGGTGCGCCGCGCGTGCACGTAACGGGCAATTTGAAATATGACGCCCCCGCGCCGCCGGTGGATGCGGCCGCTCTGGCAGAACTTATTGCCAGTATTGGCGGGCGGCCGCTTTGGCTTGCGGCCTCGACCCACGAGGGCGAGGAAGAGATCGCCGCCGCCGTGCATCGCAAACTCGTGCGACGTTTCCCGACGCTGCTGACGATCATTGCGCCGCGCCATGCGCGCCGGGGCGCGGCGATTTCAAGACTGCTGGCTGCTGAAGGTCTCGCCCATGTGTTGCGGTCCTCGGGCGACCCGATTGCGCTTGGCACATCAATCTATGTCGCAGACACCATGGGCGAAATGGGGCTCTTCTACCGCCTTGCCAGCATCGTGTTTGTTGGAAAATCGCTTGTCGGGCGGGGCGGACAAAACCCGATTGAACCTGCGAAACTGGGCAGTGCCATTCTGCATGGTCCCTATGTCGGCAATTTCAAAGATGTGTACACGACGCTCGATGGCTCAAACGGCGCGTTGTTGATTCCCGATACGGAGACGTTGGAAGCGGCGCTGCAATTGCTGCTGTCGGACGTCAGCTTGATGCGCAAGATGGCGCGGCTGGCCGGGGAAGCTGTGGCGCAACTTGGCGGTGCCACGACGCATATCATGCAGGCGATTGAGCCCTATCTTTTGCAGATGCAACTGGAGCGCCGGTGATGCGAGCGCCCGCCTTCTGGCAGGGACCGCCGAATACGTTTGCTGCCTTGTGTCTCTCTCCCGTCGCTGCAATCTGGGGCCAGATTGCAGCCCGCCGCATGGCAAGGCTGGGCGTGCGGGTCGACGTCCCGGTGGTGTGCGTTGGCAATTTCACGGCTGGCGGCGCGGGCAAGACACCGACTGCCATTGCGCTGTCGGACCTTTTGAAACGTCTTGGCAAGACGCCGGTCTTTTTATCGCGCGGCTATGGCGGATCACTCGGTGGCGTGCCGGTGTGCGTTGATCTGAAACTGCACTCCGCCTTGCAGGTTGGCGACGAGCCCCTGCTGCTTGCGCGCCATGCGCCGACCATCGTTGCGAGAGATCGCGTGGCGGGCGCGCGCGCGGCAATTGCTGCTGGGGCAAATGTGATCCTCATGGATGACGGCTTGCAGAATCCGTCCCTTTGCAAAGATTTGTCGCTGGTGGTGGTTGATGCGGCCACCGGCTTTGGCAATGGGCGATGCTTGCCCGCGGGTCCCCTGCGCGCACCGCTCACAGCGCAATGGCCGCATGTTGCTGGCATGATCCTGAT
>CAIZGQ010000679.1 GCA_903932565.1 uncultured Hyphomicrobiales bacterium | reverse complement strand
GTGATGAAGTTGAAGATGCGCGACACGTCGCGACCAATCGCTGGGTCTGCGGTGAACAACGAAATGTCGGTGTAGATGCGCGCTGTGATCGGGTGATAATTGCCTGTGCCCACATGGCAATAGGTCACGAGACCGGCTGGCTCGCGACGCACCACCATGGAGAGTTTGGCGTGTGTCTTCAGCTCGATGAAGCCAAACACCACCTGCGCCCCGGCGCGCTCAAGATCGCGCGCCCAGCGAATGTTGGCCTCTTCATCAAAGCGGGCTTTCAATTCCACCAGTGCAGTCACGGACTTTCCAGCTTCCGCTGCTTCCACAAGCGCCCGCACAATCGGGCTATCAGACGAGGTGCGGTACAAGGTCTGCTTGATCGCAACCACATTGGGATCGCGCGCGGCCTGCGATAGAAACTGCACCACCACGTCGAATGATTCATACGGGTGGTGAACAGCCAAATCCTTCTGCCGGATGGCGGCAAAACAATCGCCGCCATTGTCGCGCACCCGCTCGGGAAAACGCGGATTGTAGGGCTTGAACTTAAGATCGGGCCGATTGACCGAGACAACGTCCGATAAATCATTCAGGGCCAGCATGCCGTCGTGAATGAATGTTTCGTCCGGCCCCACATCGAGTTCATGCGCCACGAAATTGCGCAGCGCTTCGGGCATGGAGGCGACAAACTCGATTCGGATGACCGAGCCACGACGCCGACGCTTCAACGCTGTTTCGTAAAACAGCACCAGATCTTCAGCTTCTTCTTCGATTTCGAGGTCGGAATCGCGAATGACGCGGAACGCGCCCTGCCCTTCCACCTTGTAGCCCGGAAACAGGCGCGGGATGAACATCGCGATCAACGTTTCCAGTGTCACGAAGCGCGCCGCACCACTGCCATCGACATCCGGCATGCGCACGAAACGGTCGACCTTGGCTGGCAAACGCACGAGCGCGTTGAGCCGACGACCATCAACCGCATGAACAAGTTCAAGTGCGACGCTGAACCCCAGATTGGGGATGAACGGAAACGGATGCGCGGGATCGATCGCCAGCGGCGTCAGGATCGGGAACACATTCAGCAGAAAGTGATCTTCAAGCCAGACGTTTTCGAGTTCGTGCAAGTGCTCGGGATCGACAATGGCAATGCCATTGGCCTCCAGCTCGGGCCGCAACTCACGCCAGCGCAATTGCTGGTCATCGGCGAGTTTCGACACACCCTGTCGGATTTGGACAAGCTGCTCGGTCGGCGTGAGGCCATCTTCCGACAGCGTCGTAATGCCAGAACGCGCCTGCCGGTAGAGGCCCGCGACGCGCACCATGAAAAACTCATCGAGATTGTTGGCGGAAATTGACAGGAAGCGCAGCTGCTCCAGCAGCGGATGGTTGCGGTTCCACGCCTCGTGCAGCACGCGATGGTTGAACCCAAGCCACGACATTTCGCGATTGATGAAACGTTTGCTGGAGGCTGCAAGCTCCGCATCGACCGCATGCGGGCCCATGGATTGCGTGATGGGCGCGATATTGACAGTCATGGGCTTCCTCGTTCGCCTTTGCGGCGTGCGGCGCGGGGCTGGCTTGCGGGGCATGGTCAGCGCGCCCCGCTTGCCACGGCGTTGTTACCACCAAGTATGACAGCACCACGACATGGCATCACAAGATCTGGCATCACGAGACATGGCAATGTTAGCCGTGGCGAAATTTGAGACAACCATCTCGTCATGCGGGTTCCTGTGCAGAATCGTGCGCCTGCTCTGACATCATGCGCAGCACGTCGGCAGCCATGGGGCGCGTCACCGGTTTGCGGCGCGCGAGCGCTTGCTTGTCGAGCGCTGCAACAATCGCCCGCGCTGCCCCCAGCGAGCGATCAATCCGCAGCGCCAGATAATCCACCACAGATGTGTCGACGGTGAGCTGACGATCAACAAACAGCTTCACCAGAACGGCGCGCACCAAGGCGTCATCTGGTTCGGCAATTTCGCTCGCAGGCGCCAACCGCAGACGTGACAGAAGGTCAGCCGTCGCCAGCCCCCAGGAATCCGGCCACGAGCGGGCGGTCATAACCAGCCAGCACCCGGCCGCGCGCGCGAGATTGAGAAGGTGAAACAACTCCGCGTCGCGCCCCTGCGCACGGTCGGCGTCCTCGACCAGCAGCGTCGCGCCGGCTACCAGTGCAGGCAGTCGCTCAAGGGTAAGATCGCGCGCGGCGATGATCTGCGCGCCCGTGCGCGTCGCCCAAATGGTGGCAAGATGGCTTTTGCCAGCCCCTGTGGGACCCAGAAGCAGTTGCACGTGGTCGGGCCATTGCGGCCAGGAATCAAACAGCGCGTAAGCCGTCTCATTCGATGGTGAAACCAGAAAATCTTCCCGGCCGAAGCGGGTTTCTACGGGGAGATCGAGACCAAGCTGCTGTTCCATTGCGCTCACAGCCCACCAGGATGACGGGAGTCCGTGATCAGCGTGATCGCCTCATTGCCGCTTTTGATTTTGCCCTGGTAAAGCGAGCTTGCAAGATACCGCTGCAGCGCAAACCGCAGCAGCACTTTCGCGGCGGCCGCCAATGGCACGGCCAAAATGAGACCTGTGAAGCCAAACAGACTGCCGGCCGCGAGCAACGCGAACATCAGCCAGACCGGATGCAGCCCGACCGACCCACCCACCAGCCATGGCGACAGGAAATTGCCTTCCAGAAATTGGCCAATCACGACAACGCCGACACTGAACCCGAGCAGCGAATAATCCGGCCAGCCCTGCACCACGGCCACCAAACTGGCGACGACCAGCGCGGTCAGCGAGCCGACATAGGGCACAAAGCTGAGCAAACCTGCGGACAAGCCGATCAGCAATCCAAAGTTCAGCCCGACCAGCGACAGGCCAAGCCCGTACCAAAGCCCAAGCGCCAGGCAGACGAGCGACTGCCCGCGCAAAAAGCCCGCCATGGCAGCATCCATCTCGCCCGCCAGACGGCGCACGGTGACGCGATGCTCGAGCGGCACCCAGCCATCGATGGTCTTTACCATCGAGTCCCAATCCAACAGCATGTAGAAGGCGACGATGGGGGTCACAACCAGCAGCGAGAACAGGCTGACAATGGCCTGCCCGCCGGTCCACAAGCCCTTGACGAGATTGCCCGCCCAGCTGACGGCCTGCCCGGCCAAATCGCCCACCGGCTTTTGCAAGTCGGACGCTTGAACACCACCCTGCACGCCGAATTTTTCGAGAAGGTTGGCGCCGTAGCGGTCAAAGAGACTTGCCCCCTGCTCCGAGGCAAGCTTTTCGAGTTTGGTCACATAACCGGGAAAATTGACGATCAGCGCCTGAACCTGATGCATCAAGACCGGCACGAGGAAAAACAGCACCAGCGCCAGAAGGATCAAAAACACCGCCAGGATAATGACAACGCCACCCAGACGCGGGATGCCGAGCCGCTCCATGCGGTCGGCAACGGGGTCGAGCACATAGCCCAAGGCAAGGGCGGCGGCGAAGGGCAACAGCACGCCGCCAAGTGCCCACAACAGGCCGATGAATACCGCCAGCGCGCAGAGCCAGAAGACGACCTGACGTTCAAACCGCATTACGCTGCCCCATCGATCAGGTTGCCGCAGCCAAACCGCGTCCATGCGTCATGGCTTTGGCTGCAGGTCCATATCGCTCATATGCCTGAACCATTGTGACAGATAGGCGGCCGCAGACGCCAGCGTCAACGCTGCGACAATACCCATAAACACATTGGACCACGCGCCGATGTTCAAATGAAAAGCCTGCATGGCCAGTGCCAGTCCTGCGAAGGCAATTTGAGCTGCGGTATTTGCTTTTGAAATCAGCAAGGGCCGAATCTGCACAGGCCGATCAAGGCCCCATGAGACAACAATGCCACTGATGATCATCAGATCGCGAAAGACGACCAAAAATACCAGCGAGGCCGGAAGCAAGCCAAGCAGCGCGAGCGACACGTAAATCGAGATCAGGAGGGCCTTGTCCGCCAGCGGGTCAAGATAAGCGCCAAGCTCAGTGCGCAGGTCAAACCGCCGGGCAATCCAGCCGTCGATCCCGTCGGACGCGCCCGCCACGAGAAAGCAGGCAAACGCACCGCGCCACGCCTGCGCGGCAATCAGCGCCACAACAACCGGAACCAGAAACAGCCGCGCGATCGTGATGATATTGGGCAGGCTGCGGATCAGAAGCGAGCGTTCCATGGCGCAGGGCTACCACGATGCGCTGATCATCGCCATTGTTTGTCCAGCAAACCTATGCGTCCCGAACAATTTCAGATGCGCAATTCTACTCAGAACGGCAGGCGGCACTGCTGCTGCACGGCGCGACGGCTGACACCGTAGCCCTCATCCAGGTCAACCTCGACAGACTGGCAAACCAGCGACGCCGTGTCAGCACGCACCTGCCACGTGCCAAAGCTGCTGCCAAACAGCAGCGCGCCCGTGGCGAGGGCCAACACAAAGGCAGCGAGTGTGATGATCTTGAACATCGACGTTTACCAGTTCCGCATCAGGCCAGCGATCCCACCGATTGTGCCGGGGACACATGACATCCTGATCAATGAGTATCCATTAGGCCCAGAGTTCCGAGGTTTTCTGTGCGTGAACACACCCGTCGGCTGAACCATGTTGCGCCGGGTGTGTCG
>CAIZGQ010000678.1 GCA_903932565.1 uncultured Hyphomicrobiales bacterium | reverse complement strand
TTCCAAAACCCTGGCGCGCGTTCTCCTTCAAGGCGCGCAGCACATGCTTGGCGTTTTCCTTCGACTGGTACTCATCGAACAGCGCCATGATCTGCCGCATCATGACGTGCATGGGATCGTCGCCCATTTCCTGGGTGATCGAGACCAGCCTGACGCCGTTCTTGGCGAGCTTCCGGACGTAGAATTCCAGTTCGAAATGGTCGCGGAAGAACCGGCTGAACGAATGGACGATCACCACATCGAACGGCGCGGGCTTGCTCGTGCCCGCCTCGATCATGCGTTGGAATTCCGGGCGGCGGTCATTGGTGGCGGACGCGCCAGGCTCAACGTAGGTTTCGGCCAGCTGGTAGCCGCGCGATTGGCAATACGCCTCGCCCTGCCGCTTCTGGTCGGGAATGGAGACATCGTGCTCGGCCTGCCGCGCCGTCGAGACGCGCAGATAGAGTGCGGCGCGTTGCGGCACGGTCATGCTGGCAAACTCCCTATGTCATCGCGATCGCCCGAACAGTTCGTCGAACACGTCGCCGAACCACGCTTCGAACACGTCCACCTGGGCATCCGTGACCGGCACGTGCGCGGGCCAGTCGTCCACGACGCGCCAGGACTTAGCGTCGTATTTGACCGGGCGGCCAAGGCGCGGCCACGGGCCGGGCACGACATAGAGATCGGCAGGCAATTCGCCGAACGCGGCGCGGTCGCGCAAAGGGGAGCGGTGCCGGGACATTGCGGCAGGATCGCGCAAACACCGGCCGGGCGGAACGGCCGTTCTCTACGCTGGGACACGCTCGGCTTCATTGTCGGTCACGCCTCCCGCTTGATCCTTGGCGAGACGGCCAACCCAAGGAACACGAGAACGGCCTGGTTGAGCCGCAGGATATCCTCGTCGTCCAACCGGCCGACGCGCGCGCCGACCTTGGTCTTGGGAACCGTGGTGATCTTGTCCACCATCAGGCGAGACGCCGCGCGCAGGCCGTTGCGCTGGTTCGGCTCGACGGCCAGGCGGAACAGTGGCGCTTCGGTCTCGTCGGTGGTGAAGGCGCAGACCGTTATGGAGTCCGTCGCGTCAAAGCTATCGTCCTGCACGATGACGACGGGGCGCGGCTTGCCCGCATAGTCCTTGCCGCCGGCGACTGTCCAAATATCGCCGCGCTTCATTCATCGCCCCAGTCAGACACCGCGTCGATGAACGCTTGATCGTCATGCGCGTGATGGCTCGTCGCGATCGCCAGCGACTGGCGATGCGCTTCGGAGCGGAAGGCCGGGGATCGCACATCGGGCACCCAAATCTGGATCGGGCGAAGACCCTGCTCACGCAGCCGCTCACGATGTTCCCGGACCTTCACGCGGGATGACTTGGGGCTTGATGCCGACGCCATGGCGAACTCTCCAATTAGGTTACATGTAACCTATTATCCGCGCGGCCCGATGGCCAGCAATTTTCATTGGACAGGGTCACATCCCCTTCCCGGCAAAACCCTCGTCCCAAGGCACAGTGCCGAAAAGAGGATTGAAATTATTCAACAATCTCCCTTGGGCGGCTCACGCCCCGACCGGACGGCACGGAGAAAGACAAGCCCGATCAAGGGCTTGGATAGCGACCGGAGAGCCGCTTTTATCTTGCCGCCGCAGAACCGTCCCTACCGCCCTCGAAATCCGCCCGCTACTCCCCTCCCGGCCCCAACCGAAACAGCTTGGTGAAAAGAGCCATTCCGCCCCAAATGGCGCATTGGATCGCCACGGGAATCGGGCATGAAAACCATGTCGGCGCGCTGGGCGAAGACCGCTTTTGGGCTGATGATAGACCTCGCGAGTGCGAAGGCCGCTGTCCAGTGAGATGCACCCGCGCGGCGTTTTGATAGTCATCCCGTGGCAGAACACGAGCGGAGGCACCGCAGCGCCAATTCTCAGCCAATCCATAAGAAGGTCCGCAGCCACAGAAGCGTGATCACGCAGGCATCGAGCAATTCTTCCACCGGCGGCAGGGATTCATTGTGCCAACCCTGCGCAACGCATAGTAATTACCAAGGCTGTGAATCGCGCCGGCAAAATGCTGTGGACGGTGATACCGATATGGCTTTCAAAGCCATGGCTGGGCGTGAATTATGCGCCTCAGTTCGCTCCGAATAGACACAGCAGAACCAGCAAGGTCTACAGTCGCAAACGCAATTGAATGTCGTTGGATTGTGGCATACTCGTCAAGCTGCGAGCCGACTGCTGGATGCAAGAATAAACCTGCCGAGGTGTCCCACCGCTGATCGCCGCCCTCCTGAGATCGAAGGTAGGCGTACATCTGGTATAGATATCCGCTCTTCAGACTTGCATCCCCGAAGCGGCCGACCCCCAAAATGGATGTGAATTTGGTGTCGATCACGAGCCTTCTGGCAGCGCCCGGCGCGTCGATAACGATGTCGGTCACCATGCGCGGAAGGATAGTGCCAAGTTGCGGCGACGAGGATGACAACTGCCATTCGAGGGGAATGCTACCACGCACGGACCACCCACGCGGTTCCAGATCGACGCGGGCAAAGCCGAGGATCGCCTTCTCAAACAACCGACGCACCCATGCCTCTTCCCGATCAGGAGCCACAAGTGGCGTTGCACCTGCATCTTCAGTGGGAAGGGCCAAATCGAAGGCCAAACGAGCAAGGGCAACCATGAATCGGTCGGCAGCGTCGTTTCTTCCGATTTGGTCGGCTGCAAGTTCGGCGCGAGATGGACGCGTCCCCCCGACACCTGCCCGGCCGAGTGTCGCTGACAGAGCGCGGCATTGGCGAATCAGGTCATTGTCCCGGACAAGCCGAGCCATTAAATCCAGCGCCGCCCGGACAAGTCTATTACGTGCCGTGTCAATAGTGAGTTCTTCAAAGCGACAAAAGAC
>CAIZGQ010000677.1 GCA_903932565.1 uncultured Hyphomicrobiales bacterium | reverse complement strand
CTGGCGGCAACAAGGAGAGATAATCCCGGATCAAGCTCCGGCGGCGGGGATATCGATTCACCCATTAGCGTGCGGTCTTCGCACTAAGGTCAGAGGGCTCGTTGGTCTTGAGGCCGCCAAACCGCCGATCCCGCGCGGCATAGGTCAAGAGCGCACCACAGAAAATCGCCTGATCGAAATCCGGCCAATGCTCGGGCACAAACACAAACTCGGAATAAGCCGCTTGCCACATCAGGAAGTTGGACAGGCGCTGCTCGCCCGAGGTGCGGATGATGAGATCGGGATCCGGGATGCCAGCCGTGTTGAGATGGGCTGCGACGATATCCTGTGTCACATCGGCCGGCTGTATCTCTCCGGCCGCCACTTTTGCAGCAATGGCCTGAATGGCGCTCGTGAGTTCCTGACGGCTCCCGTAATTAAAGGCAACGACGAGGGTCAGGCGTGTGTTGTCGCGCGTCAGGGCTTCAGCTTCATCGAGCATGCCCACAATATCGGCTGGAACGCCGATGCGTGAACCGATGATCCGCACACGAACCCCATTGCCGTGAAGATCGGCGAGATCGTTGCGGATGTAGCGCTTGAGAAGTCCCATCAAATAGGCGACTTCCTGGGGCGGCCGGGTCCAGTTCTCCGTCGAGAAGCTGTAGACCGTCAGAAACTCAATGCCGATATCGAGCGCGGTGCGCACCGCGCGGCGCACGGATTCGACCCCACGCCGGTGGCCCTCGACCCGGGGCAGCCCACGGGCGGCGGCCCAGCGACCATTGCCGTCCATAATGATCCCGACGTGACGCGGCAGGCGCTGATCGCGCGCCAGCTCCCGCATCTGGGACTGCGGATCCGTGTCATGTGCCTCAACTGCTGTCAGCATGCGCGCTCCGTCAGCCCTAACGTCCGGTTCCGTGCCGGACCGCTAGACCTGCATGATTTCTTTTTCCTTGGCGGTCAGCACCTGATCGACCTCGCCAATGGCGGCGTCCGTGGCCTTTTGCACATCAGTTCCAAAGCGCTTTTCATCGTCTTCGGTCAGGGCCTTATCCTTGACCAGCTTCTTCAGGATGTCGATGCCATCGCGACGAACGTGCCGGACCGCAACACGCGCTTCCTCGGAATACCTGTGCGCAACCTTTACAAGCTCCTTACGGCGCTGCTCGTTCAGCTCGGGAATTCGAATGCGCAGCGTTTGCCCCTCTGTCACCGGGCTGAGGCCGAGATTTGAATCACGAATCGCGCGCTCCACCGCGCCAACCAGCGACTTGTCCCAGACCTGGATGGAGATGGTGCGCGATTCCGGCACGCTGACGGATGCAACCTGGCTGATGGGCGTCACCGAGCCATAGGCGTCGACCATCACCGGCTCAACGAGGGACGCTGAGGCGCGCCCGGTGCGCAGGCCGCTCAATTCATGCTTGAAGGCGGTGATGGCTCCCGCCATGCGGCGCTTGATGTCGGCCAGATCAAATTGTGCACTCATCACGAACGTCCTGTCATTCCTGCCTAGAAGAGCCCGCACCGCGCCGATCTCGACACGTGGGGCAAGCTGATGTCACGCCGATGCACGGGCTAAGGCGTTATGGCTCAACGATGGTTGAGCGGCCATGCCCCTGCAGGGCCTCCTTGATGGCCCCCGGCTCCTGAATAGAGAAGACAATTATCGGAATCCGGTTCTCGCGGGCAAGGGCAAAGGCAGCGGTGTCCATGACGGCAAGGTCGCGTGCTATCGCCTCGCCATGCGTGAGCCGCTCATACCGTGTCGCCGTTGGGTCCTTCTTGGGGTCCGCGGTGTAGACGCCGTCAACCTGTGTGGCCTTCATCACGGCATCAGCGGAGAGTTCGGCCGCGCGCAAAACGGCCCCTGTGTCTGTCGTGAAGAACGGGTTGCCGGTGCCGCCTGCAAGGATCGCAATGCGGCCCTTGGCCAGATGATTGAGTGCCGCCTGACGCGAATAGGGCTGGCAGATCGAGGGCATCGGCACAGCCGACAGGCAGCGGGCGGAATGCCCCTGCCCTTCGATGGCTTGCTCCAGCGCCAGCGCATTCATAATGGTCGCAAGCATGCCAATCGAATCGGCACGGGCGCGCTCGATCCCCTTGTTGGCCCCCTGAAGGCCACGGAAGAAGTTGCCGCCGCCCACCACAACACTGATTTCACAGCCCAGATTGGCTGCCGTTGCCAAATCATTGGCAATGCGGGCAACCGTTTCAGCATCGAGCCCGTGTGTCTGTCCACCCATCAGGGCCTCCCCGGACAGCTTGACGACGACCCGCTTCCACAAAACTGACATTTGGCTCTCGTTTCATCGGGGTTGGAGGCAAGACCCAACCTCTACCCCATTCTGGATTGGCGTAGAACCTGCCGCGCGCCTGGGCAACACGAATGGCGCTAAAAATCAGGCGATCGCTCTTCCTGTCACCAACATTATGGCCGGGATAGGGGTGAGACCCGTCGCAACGATCTTCAAAGCTTTATGCCGCTGTTTTATTTGAGATCGAAAAAACACTTTCGCCGTGATGTTCAAAATCCCGATCCAGCGCGGCAAGGCACTTGAGCGCCGGGCGAGAAGAGCCCTGGCGTGGAAACAGTCGGTCGTGAAATTCGATGGCGACCACCGGAAAGGCCTCGACCCATTCCGTATTGGCTTCAAAAAGGTCCTTCTCGAAACCCTCGATATCGATCTTGCAGAAAAAAGGCACGGTGTTGGCCGGGGCATGATGCTCCAGAATATCGTTCAGGCTGATGAGCTTGAGGCCGCCATCGGCGGAATAATCGACGCGATACCCGGCCTCCCCCATGCCCGGATCTATGACTTTTCCTGAGCCGGAATGGGCGGCAACGCCCGCCTGCAACAATTGGACATCAGCGCCAGCCAAATTGGCGGTCGCCAGCACAAAATTGTCCTGCGCCGGTTCAATGGCAATGATGGCAGCCTCGGCAAAAAACGCCCGCAGGTAGAGCGACGTGAGGCCAATGTTGGCACCACAATCGACGATGAGCGGCCGCTGGCCGGACGCCAGGATGCCGTCGTAGGTCGACTTGAGATCAGCCCACCGACCAAGCTTGCGCAGGTTGTATTCTTCGCCCAGAAAAATCTGATCAAGAATAGCATGGTCCCAGCCGGGGCGCGTTTGCAACGAGATGATGTTGCGCGTCGTCTTATCAAACAAGCGCTGCACAGCAGCTTGTGGCACCGTAAGTAAAATATAGCGTGCGGCAGGATTGAAGGTCTGTCGCACCAGCGACAAAAGCCATGATGACAACATGGCAAGCGTGCTGCGATTGGGATTAAAATTCATGTGTGTGCGCTGTCTTTGGAGAAACGCTTGTCGTGACGCTGAACGCGAGTTGCGCCGCGCGAGAAGAACCATCGTAACATGAAAAAAGCCACCCTTTTGGGGTGGCTTTTAGATATTTGCGCTTGAAGGACTTATCAGCCGCCGCTGGAAATCATCGCCACTTCTGCCGCGAAATCGCTTTCCTGCTTCTGGATGCCTTCGCCCAGCGCATAGCGCACGAACCCTGTCAGTGTCACAGGCGCGCCGACTGTCTTCTCGGCGTCCTTCACAACCTGACCGATGGTCTTGTTGGAATGATCCGCATGGATCGACACCTGATCGATCAGGCAGACTTCCTTGAAGTAGGTCTTGAGGCCGGATTCGACGATCTTATCGAGCACATTGGCAGGCTTGCCAGCATTCTTGTCGCGCAGCACGTTCTTTTCACGCTCGGTCACCGCCGGATCGAGAGCGCTCGGATCAAGCGCGAGCGGGTTTGCGGCCGCCACATGCAGCGCGATAAGGCGGGCGAGTGCGCTGAGCTGCTGCTCGTCACCCTTCGACTCGAGGGCCACGATCACGCCAATGCGGCCAAGGCCATCACTGACCATGCCATGGACATACTGGTTCACGACGCCGTGGGCGACATGGAGGTGCGCAACACGGCGCAGTGTCATGTTCTCGCCGATTGTGGCGATCGCATTGGCGACGGCATCGGCGACGGTTGTCGACCCGGGATAATGCTGGCCCTTGAGGACTTCGGCGTCGGAAATACCCTTCTCCAGCGCGACGAGCGCGATGGAGCGCACGAGCGCCTGAAATTCTTCGTTGCGGGCCACGAAGTCTGTCTCGGAATTCACTTCAACGACAACGCCGCTGTTGCCGCGCACCGCTGCGCCCACAAGGCCTTCAGCCGCAACGCGATCAGCCTTCTTGGCAGCCTTGGACAGGCCCTTTTTACGCAGCCAATCCACAGCAGCTTCGATGTCACCATCGACGGCACTAAGAGCGCCTTTGCAATCCATCATGCCAGCGCCGGTCATCTCGCGGAGCTCTTTGACCAGGGCAGCGGTAATCGTGGCCATGATTTTCGTCCTTGAAGTTTTGCCTGGGGGAACGCACCGCACGGGGGCGCCGTCCAGGCCAGGTCAGAAAGATGTGTCTGTCGAAGATGACGGTGTCTGGATGTGGCTGCGGCGGAACCCGTTCGGATATCCGCCGCAGAAATCTGTTGTCGTCACGAGCGCAAAAAGGCGCAGGTCACTGGACTTGGATCAGGCCACCACGAGGGTGCGAGCCTGCGCCACCCAGCCATCACGGTCGATACGGCCGCTGAGCTTCAGGTCTGCATCAAGTTTCTTGGAATCATCCGGCGTCATGGCAGCCAGCTGCCAGTAATGGAAGATGCCGGCATCGTTGAGCTTCTTGACGATCTGCGGGCCAACACCCGGGAGGCGAGCGAGGTCATCCGGCGCGCCGCGCGGGGCCGACAGCAGCTCGAACTTGGCATCGGGTGCCTCGAACTCGGCAGCGTCGATCACCGGTGAAACCGCTGCTGTGTCAGCAACGACGTCCTCAACCGGAGCCTCGGCCTCGCCAAGATCAAAGCCCGATGCACCCTGGCTGCGGCCGATACCGTCAATCGCGGCGCGGGCAATCAGGTCGCAATAGAGCGCAATGGCGCGGCCCGCGTCATCGTTGCCAGGAATGGCGTAGGTGATGCCATCGGGATCGCAGTTCGTGTCGATCACGGCGGCAACCGGGATGCCAAGGCGGTTCGCCTCCTTGATCGCCAGCTGCTCTTTGTTGGTGTCGATCACGAAGATCAGGTCGGGCACGCCGCCCATGTCCTTGATGCCGCCGAGCGCTGTCTCCAGCTTCTCACGCTCGCGGGCGCGCATCAGGCGCTCCTTCTTCGTGAGGCCGGCGATACCGGTGGTCAGCTGCTCGTCGAGCTTGCGAAGGCGCGAGATCGAAGCCGAAATCGTCTTCCAGTTGGTCAGCGTGCCGCCGAGCCAGCGAGAATTGATGAAGTACTGGGCCGAGCGGGTCGCAGCATCAGCGATCTGATCTGCAGCCTGGCGCTTGGTGCCAACGAACAGCACGCGGCCACCCTTTGCCACTGTGTCTGACACGGCCTTGAGGGCCTGGTGCAGCAGCGGCACGGTCTGGGCAAGATCGATGATGTGGATGTTGTTGCGCGTGCCGAAGATATAGGGCGCCATCTTCGGGTTCCAGCGATGGGACTGGTGGCCGAAATGGGCACCGGCTTCGAGGAGCTGGCGCATGGTGAAGTCAGGAATCGACATATGAAACTACTCTCCGGTTGAACCTCCGCGAGACGTTTGTGCGGCCCTATTGCAACGAATTGCTGGGGACTGCCACCGGAGCGGACCTTCAGGCAGGCCCGCGCATCTCGCGTGTGGAATGAGGGCGTCCTTATAGGACAGTCGCCCATGACGCAACCCAAAACGGCTTCTGCCGGGCCCAAAGCGCCGAAATCGACCCCTGCTGAAGGCGGCCCGCGCGTTCATCCTGTGCAGATGACAGTGCGGTGTCCGTCTCTGCCGTTGCGGGCAAAAAGCGTTTCTGCCAAGCATGAAATGCCCTGAGGGGCAAAACTGCCGCTGGAGCGCTCGATGTCAGAATCCCCGACCGAACATTTCGAACACGCCGAACATGCTGCCCATGTGGCCGAAATCGGCGATAGCTTTCTGTCGACCGTATCCGTCACCATTGCGATCCTGGCCGTGATTGCGGCCACCGTCGGCAGTCTGGAATCGCTGGAAACCGCCGCCACCATTTCGGCCAAGAACGATGCGGTTTTCTTCCAGAACAAGGAAACCGACACCTGGAATTTCTTCCAGGCCAAAAGCATCAAAAAGAACTTGTACGAAATCTCAGCCGCATCAAACCCGGCGAAATCGGAAGAATATTTGCGCGAGGCCAAGCGCTACGAGACCGAAAGCCGCGACGTGCAGAAGGAGGCCGCTGACCTCGAGCACAAGAAAAACGCCAAGCTTGAGGAATCCGAGCACCACGAACACCGCCACCACATCCTGACCATCGGCGTAACGATGCTTCACGTCTCCATCGCGGTCGCCACCATCGCCATCATCACCCATGGCAAGCGCTGGCCTTGGTATATGTCGCTTATCCTGGGAACAATGGGTGTTGTCGCATCCGCTTACGCTTACATGGGCGGCAACGCGGCCCACTGACATCCGCGCGGGAAACACCCGCCACCAAAGCAAAACGCCCACCCGCTTGACTGCAGGTGGGCGTCT
>CAIZGQ010000676.1 GCA_903932565.1 uncultured Hyphomicrobiales bacterium | reverse complement strand
TGTGAGTACTCGTTTTCTTTTCAAATCGATCTACACCTGCATTGACTTAACATTGTCACCTGAATTTTGTCTATCTGCTCATCTGCTCATCTTTTCATCTTTTCATCTCTGAATTTTATTTCTTACTAATTTTTTACTTCCTAATCATTTTCAAATATAAATTCTCTTGCTTATCGAAAAGCATTCGTCTTTTTTCAAGGTTTCATGAAATATAACACCCAACAAAAGTCTTGTTCAAGCAATAAAAATATTCAACTTTGCGACGCGGCAAAAATAATTGGATGCTTACTCGTCTTCGCCAAACCGGTTGGCAACGAGGTCGCCAATGGCCGCAAGCGCGCTGTCGGCATCATCGCCCACAGCACTGACGGTGATCGTGGAGCCGATGCCGGCCCCCAGGGTCAGGATTCCCATGATGGACGTGCCGCCGACGGTCTCGCCGCAGCGGGTCACATAAATTCGGGTCTTGGGGAACTTCTCGACGCACTGGACAAACTTTGCCGTGGCGCGCGCATGCAAACCCTTGCGATTGACGATGGCCATCTCGCGCACGAGGGCCCCCTCAATGGTGGGTGGCGGCGGGCAATCCACGTCATCTTCGGGGTCAGTCATTTTCCGCTCAGAATTCGGCTGGCGACAGAGATGTATTTGCGGCCCGCGTCCTGGGCCTGGACGACTGCTTGATCGAGCGTGGACGCTTCTCGGACCGATGCCAGTTTGATCAGCATTGGCAGGTTGATACCGGCCACCACATCAACGCTCGACCCGTCCATGACGGAAATGGCGAGGTTCGATGGCGTGCCACCAAACATGTCTGTGAGGACAACGACGCCGTGGCCGTCATCGACCTGATGCACAGCGGCGATAATATCCTTTCGTCGCTGTTCCATATCGTCTTCCGGCCCGATGCTGATGGTTTCGACCTGCTTTTGCGGGCCGACCACATGCTCAAGGGCTGCGCGGAATTCATTTGCCAGGTGGCCGTGAGTCACCAGGACCATACCGATCATCGGGCGTACCGTTTGTATGGGGCGCTTGAGCTTGTGCTCATTCTACCAGCCGCATCGCGGGCGACATTCTGTGCGTCGCGATGAATTTCGCAAGCAAAATGCAACGTTCTTCCTCAGATACCCGATAAAAAAGCCAACACGTGCCTGGCGGAGGTCTCAAGCGAAACCCCTGCCGGGATCATCAAGCGTGGCAGGACCATAGAACCAATCGTGACGAAGGAGTCGGCCCCGGAGGGCAGGCGTGGCGGAATGTCGCGGCCAGGCTCGGGATGGACGAGATCAATCCGGGCGCGGATACAGGCCGCAGGCTCATGATCCATGGCGATAATTCCACGCCCGCGCTGCTCCATCTGTCCCGCGATGCGGGCATGGGGGCGCGCCACAAGGCGTCCATGGACGACGCTCAACAGAATACGGTCGTCGCCAATCAGTCGTGCAAATTGGCCACGTGCGTGAGCAAGGTTGATCAGAGCCAGGGCGAGGCTGCTTTTGCCTGCGCCCGAGGGGCCGTGCATCAAAAGTCCCGTTTCGCCAATCACCAGAGCTGTTGCGTGCACAGCGGCGAGGTTGACGCCCTCGCTCTGCACCCGTTCAGCAGCGCGGAGCGTCATGACAGCACCGGCAGCCAGACAACGAAACGGGCCCCCGCAATCCGCGGCCCGACATCATCGTCATCATCGGCGTCGTGATCGGTCCCAACCGCGCTCCACTGGGCGGGCTGCGTTGGATCGAGCCGGTTCAGGGCCCAAATACGTCCACCATGGGCTTCGACAATCTGGCGCGAAATTGAAAGGCCAAGGCCGGAGTTTTGACCAAAGCCCTGATCCGGCCGATCTGTGTA
>CAIZGQ010000675.1 GCA_903932565.1 uncultured Hyphomicrobiales bacterium | reverse complement strand
TGGACGACGCGCTCGGGATCATTGTCGCGCAGCCCGGAGTAGAGATCGACAACACCGCCCACAAACGTCGACGGGAAGATGCGGATGCACCCGTAATCCAGCAGGTTGATGCCCGCCGCGGTTCCATTCTCCCCCCGGAAAACGGTATAATTTCCCAAGTGCGGATCGCCGTGGATAACGCCGAAGCGACTGAAGGGCAGCCACCAGGCTTTGAACATCGCTGTTCCGATGGCGTTGCGCTCGTCCTGTGGATGGTCTTTGAAATCGAGCAGCTTCTCCCCGTTGAGCCAGTTCAACGTCAGCAATCGACCTGTTGAGAGCGAGGGATCGCAGGTTGGGACCCGCACCTCTGGTACGTCCGCCAGAATTCGCGTGTAGAGCGCGGCGTTTTTCGCTTCGCGCCTGTAATCCAGTTCTTCGCGAACGCGCTCGCCAATCTCCACCGCGATGTCACGTGTATCGATGGCGGGATCCATCCGGCGATGCATCGCAAACAGCATGGCGAGCTGGGACAGGTCTGCTTCAACGGCGGACGACATGTCTGGATATTGCAGTTTGCACGCGAGCTGAACGCCCTCGAGGCTCACAGCCTTATGGACCTGCCCCAAGGAGGCAGCAGCGGCTGGTGTGTAATCAAACGACTTGAACCGCGTCAGCCAGTCGGGGCCAAGCTCGGCCTGCATTCGCCTTTTCACAAAAGCAGGCCCCATGGGCGGAGCGTTTGATTGGAGTTGTTGCAATTGCTCGGCATATTCGGGCGGCAACACGTCGGGAATGGTCGCCATAAGCTGGGCAACCTTCATCAAGGGCCCTTTGAGACCACCGAGCGCGGCCGTCAAAGCGGCGGCATTGGCCTTTGAACTGCTGTCCCCACCAAACATCTGCCCCGCAGCAATGCGTGCAGCGACAGTGCCAACATTCGCGCCAACGCGAGCGTAACGGGAGGCGCGCGCCGTAAATCGATTGGCTTCGTTGTCAGGAGGCTGAGGCAAGGTGAAAATCCGCATCGCTTGAAAAAAGGGCCGCCAACTGCAGCTTCCAACAAGAATACGGTCTCGTCGGGGCGTCAGATGTGCGGCACTCTTTTCAGGCTCACGCGTCGAGGCCTTCCAGCTCAATGATCATCCGCTCGATCATGCCCAGACCAACCTGCCAGAAACCCGGATCACGGGCATCAAGGCCAAACGGTGCCAGCAACTCGGAATGATGTTTTGTGCCGCCGGCGGCCAGCATGTCGAGATAGCGTTCAGCAAAGTCGTCTGAGGCTTTTTCGAAAACGCCGTAAAGCGAATTCACGAGACAATCCCCGAACGCGTAGGCGTAAACGTAGAACGGTGAATGAATAAAATGCGGAATATAAGCCCAGAATGTCTCATACCCCGGACCAAATTTGATGGCGGGACCCAGGCTTTCCGCTTGCACAGACATCCACAAATCGCTGATCTGCTCGGCTGTCAGCTCGCCCTTCTTGCGCTCGATGTGGAGCTTGCGCTCAAAGCTGTAGAAAGCGATCTGCCGCACAACCGTGTTCAGCATATCTTCGACTTTGGCGGCAAGCATGGCGCGGCGTTGTTGCGGATCGGTCGTTTTGGCCAGTAGCCGTTGGAACGTCAGCATTTCGCCAAACACGCTGGCGGTTTCAGCCAGGGTGAGCGGGGTTGGTGCCATCAACGCACCGCGCGGCGCGGCCAGAACCTGGTGCACACCATGCCCAAGTTCATGCGCCAGTGTCATAACATCGCGTGGTTTACCCTGGTAATTCACCAGCACATAGGGGTGCGATGACGGGACAGTCGGATGCGCGAAGGCACCCGGTGCCTTGCCCGGGCGCACACCCGCATCAATCCAGCGTTCATCAAAAAAGCGCTGCGCGATATCGGCCATTTTTGGTGCGAAGCCCCGATAGGCATCAAGCACAAGGTCGCGGGCCTCCGACCATACATAGGTTTTTGTGGGCACGTTGGGCAGCGGTGCGTTGCGATCCCAATGCGCGAGCTGCGTCTGGCCGAACCACTTCGCCTTCAGTTTGTAATAGCGATGCGAGAGACGGGGGTAGGACGCCTGCACAGCTGACACAAGTGCATCGACAACATCGCGCTCGACGCGGTTGGAGAGATGCCGCTGATCTGCAACGTCCTGAAAGCCGCGCCACCGATCAGCAATTTCCTTGTCCTTGGCCAGCGTATTGGTAATCAGCGCAAAGGTCCGCAGATTGGCCTTCAAGGTCGCGGCAACAGCGTCGGACGCTTGGTGGCGAACCTCTTCGCGCGCGTCCTGCATCATGTTCAAGGTGGGCTCGAGTGTCAGCTCCTGGTCGCCGACTTTAAACCGCAGGGTCGCAATCGTTTCATCAAAAAGACGGTTCCAGGCGCCACGCCCGGTGACCGATTTCTCATGAAAAAGCTCTTCGAGCCGATCATCGAGCTGGTAGGGCTTTTCGCGCCGCACATCCTCGATCCATGGGCGATAATGGCCCAGGGGGCCGGACTGCAAAGCAGCCGTCAGCTCAGCGTCCGGCAAGCGGTTGATCTCGAGGGTCAGAAACAGAAGCTCCGTCGAAACTTCGGTGATGCGCTCCTGCGTATCGCCAAAAAACTTAGCCCGCACAGGGTCAGTTGTATCGCCTGCGTACATCAGTCCGGCATAAGACATCAAACGACCAAGCAAATCATCAAGCGCTTCGTATTCCGCCAGCGCCGCCGTCAGCGATTCGCCACCATCGGCAGCCAGCAGGGCAGCCAACTGTCCTTTGTGGCGGGCAGCGAAGGCGGCGCAACGCGCGGCGGCGGACGCCATATCGGACTGAAACTCCTTCGAGTCGGGCGCAGGATAAAGGTCCGTCAGGTTCCATTCCGGCAGAATGCCGAGAGAGGGCTGCGGATGGTCTGACTTGCCCGCAATCGGGGAAAATGTCTGCACGATGCCTGCCTCGACCCAAAAATTTGAAACTCGACGTCATATTGGTGAAGTCTGCGAAGGGATCAATCTTTGGTGACGCCGCAGCCCCACATGGGCGCGTGACGTGGTTTATCTGTCACGACGATGTGGCGGTCTGGTCGATTTCATCCAGCTATGCTACCGCGTAGAACGTTGGTCCCGTAGCTCAGCAGGATAGAGCAGCGGTTTCCTAAACCGAAGGTCAGGGGTTCGACTCCCTTCGGGACCACCACGACTTGAAATGCCTTTCGGGCACGTAGCCGCCCCAAAAAACGCAACTAGAAACGCACCAAGGGCCAACTCGCTCAGGGCCTCTCTGCCTCAGGATTTCGATGTTCAAGCGCCTCTATCACTGGACCCTGTCACTCGCGGAAAGCCCGCACGCCACATGGGCTCTTGCAGCCATCGCATTTGCAGAAAGTTCGTTTTTCCCGCTGCCGCCCGACCTGATCCTGGTACCGATGTCGCTGGCCAAGCCGACCAAGGCGTGGACCTATGCAGCCATCTGCACCGTAGCGTCAGTCGCAGGCGGGATCGTGGGTTACGGGATAGGGGCTCTGCTGTTCGACACGCTGGGGCACTGGCTGATCCAGCTTTATGGCTACGGCGCGAAAGTCGACTCGCTTCGTGCGTTTTATGCCGATTGGGGCTGGGCCTTCATTTTGGTCAAGGGACTGACGCCAATCCCCTACAAGCTGGTGACAATCGTAAGTGGCTTGCTTGGCTATAACTTTTTCCTGTTTGTTCTTTTGTCCATCATTACCCGCGGGGCACGCTTCTTCATCTTGGCTGGGCTGCTGAACAAGTTTGGGGAACCCATCAAGGCGGCGCTGGAGCGTCATTTCGCCATTTTCATGATCCTCATCGTTGCGATCATACTTGGTGGTTTCT
>CAIZGQ010000674.1 GCA_903932565.1 uncultured Hyphomicrobiales bacterium | reverse complement strand
TTTCCTTCAATTAGAAGCGGCACGCCAAACTCGCCTGACGCGAAGCGCTTTCGCAGTTCCAGCGTGGCGGGCTCAAACCGCCGCTCGTGTCCGATGCCAAGTTGCACGCCGGCTGCCTTCACGGCCGCAAAGGCCCCCTCTGCCTCCTCGGCATCGGTACACAGCGGCTTTTCGCAGAACACATGCTTGCCGGCGGCTGCCGCAGCCTTGATCTGCGCCGCGTGCTGCTGATGCGGCGTGCAGAGAATGACGGCCTGCACATCAGGATGCGCCAGCGCATCTTCAAATGTCGCAGCTGTTGCAATGCTAAGAGCAGCAATCGCCGCGCGAGCGTTGTCTTGCGGATCTACGCCGAGCACCGGCCGGATGACTGTGCTCTGGGCCATCGCCTGGCACAAGGTCTTGCCCCACCATCCCAATCCAATGACGGCAACATTCAGCATGATGGGGTCTCCCGATTTTGCTTCGGCGCAAGCGTCACTTTTTGCCGCGCTTCGCCCACATGACGGAGAGGCTTGTCGCATCGGCCTCGCCGAGACCGGCTGCAATCGCCTCATCAAATCCCGACAGCGCAGCACTCGTCACAGGCATCGGCACATTCAGGATTTTTCCAAATGCCGCCATGGTGGCAAGGTCTTTTCGCGCAGCCGTGACATCGAACGCCGAGGGGCCGTAGGCTTCGCCCGCGAGTGCCTTGGCGATATCAGGCCCGCGATGCTTGACCGCATTGGGGCTGCCCGCCGTGTCCGCAAGAATGTCCATCAGCCGTGCAGGCGTCACATCAAGCGGGCCGCACAGGGCAAGCGCTTCACCCAGCGCCTGCCAGTAGACCAGCAGCGGCAGATTGACGGCGAGCTTCAACTTGGCGCCGGAGCCAACCGGACCGACATGTTCAATGCGACGGCAGAGCTTTTCAAGAAGTGGCTTGGCGCGGGCCACATCTTCGTTCTTGCCGCCGACAAAGCCTAACAGCTGACCGGACGCTGCAGGGCCGACCGTGCCGCCAACGGGACATTCGATAAACGCGCCACCTTTGGCGGCGACGCGCACGCTCAGGCTCTCCTGATTCTCAGGCAGCACGGTGCTCATGTCGATGAGGATCTTGCCCTTGAGGTCAGCCGACAAAACACCATTGGCACTGGCGTAAACCGCCTCTTGCGCGGGTGCGTTGAGCAGAATGGTGATAATGATGTCAGACTCCGCCACAAGGGCTGCGGGTGACGCTGCCTGCTTTGCGCCAGCTTCGACAAGCGGTGCCAGCTTTGCCGCATCGCGGTTCCACACCGTCACATTTTCGTTCAGCGACAGCAGGCGCTTGACCATCGCCGCGCCCATTTTACCCGTTCCGCAAAGACCGATTTTCATATTGTTCCCCTGTGATCAGGATGCGTTGATGGCTGTCTCAATGCGCTCAGGCGTCAGGGGCATGTTGCGCACCCGAATTCCCAGCGCATGGGCAATGGCATTGCCGATGGCAGCCGCTGTTGGGCCAGCCGCGCATTCGCCAGCTCCCAGGGGCGGCGCATCGGGCTGGTTCAAAATACTGATGTGGATCGGCGGTATTTCGGCAAAGCCAAGAATTGGATAAGTGTCCCAGCCTTGCGTCGTCAGGCCCTCATCGGTCCACTGCACCGCCTCTTTCAGGGTCCAGCTTGCCGCTTGCACGATGCCACCTTCAATTTGATCGCGCACACCATCTGTGTGGACAACACGACCACAATCGGTCGCCGCATAGATGGCACGCAATCGTACTTTTTCGGTAACTTCCACCTCGGCAACAACAGCGCAATAGCCGCCGACCGATTTATAGCGCGCGAGGCCAAGGCCAAACCCGATGCCCTCACCACCTGCGCCCCGTGATTGCCAATTGGCGAGGCGCGCTGCCTCTTCGAGCACCGCGCGTGCGCGTGGATCGCTCAAATGCGCGAGGCGAAAATCGAGCGGATCCGCGCCGATGGTTTCGGCCAACTCATCCATGCCGGACTCAATGCCAAACACATTGAGATGCGCGCCCAGCGAGCGCAAAGCGGAACTGCGCACCGGCCCCTGCGGCAGACGATGATGTGTGATGCGGCGGCCCGGCAAATCGTAGATCGGCACAGCGTTCCGGTCGCCCGAGCCGGTGGGTTGCGGCGGACTGCGCACGGGCGTCGGTTCAAACGGCTCGGCCAAATGATACGCGGCCAGCAAATTAACGCCTGTCGCGCCGCCCGGCCGCACCACATGGGGCGGGCTCCACACGTCATATGTCCAGGACGCGATGCGTCCATCGCCACCAACGCGCGCATCAAGCTTGCTGCGCATGGCCGCGCCAAAGGGCGACCATGATAATTCGTCTGCGCGGCTCCATTGGCACATCACCGGTCGGTCAATTGCGCGCGCAATGAGCGCAGCATCGAGCGCCACATCATCGGCTGCGTTGTGACCGTAACATCCAGCACCATGCGCGTGAATCACATCAATCGCGTCAACGGGCATGCCGAGCACTTTGGCAAGATCGACCCGAAGCGGAAAAACCCCTTGTGAATGGCTCCAGACTTTCAAGCGACCATCTGTCCAATGGGCAAGCGCAGAGGATGGCCCAATCGACCCATGGGCAATGTAGGGCCGCGAATAAACTGACGATATCTGGCCGGCCTCGCCTCCCTCAAGCGGTGCTTCGTCCAGCAGCAGCGAGGATTCTGCCGGCGTCACATCCGCCATCCAATCGTTGGAGACGCTGAACGGCGGCAGCTGCTTTCCGATAAACCATTGCGCCGATTTCGCTGCCACCTCGACAGCTTTGATCGCCTGCTCCTCGCGCTCAGCGGCGATGCCAACAAAGCTCCCGTCCACGACAAGTGCAAGAACGCCCGGCATCTCCTGGATCAGATCGCGATCGAGAAAAACCAGCTTGGCATGGGGATGGGGTGGGCGCAGCACGCGTCCATGCGCGAGGCCTGCCGGATTCATGTCTTGAATGAAGGCCGCGCCGGAAAACTTTTGCGGTAAGTCAAGCCGCGTGATCTCAGCGTCACCATCAGGCGGCGCAAGATAATCGGGCGCGGGCAGGCTCGAGGCATCGACGTTCAGGTCAACCTTATCCGCAAGATCTGCATATGAGCGGCCTTCATTGTGGCCTGGGCGATGAAATACGCCATCACTCACGGTGATATCGCCCGGCTCAACACCAAGCTCTCTGGCAGCCGCCTCGGCAAACAACGAGCGCACCAGCGCCGACGCATGGCGCAGGGCTGCGCCCCCATGCTCAATGGAGAAACTGCCCGCCGTATAGGCTTCATCCGGCGTGCGCGTGGTGTCGCCGGACTCCATGCGAACATGATGGAACGGCACACCAAGCTCGGCTGCAGCAATTGCGGCAAGTGCCGTGACAGCGCCCTGCCCAAGTTCAACCTTGCCAGTGCGCACAATGATCGAGCCGTCCGCGCTGATTTTCGCCCAGCGGCTGAGATTGGGATTGCTGGCCAAATTCGCCGGCAATTTCATGGGGGCTTTTGTGATTGTCATGGCACGATCCTCATGACGCAGACACAGGCTGCGCCGCGAGCAGTCGATCCACCGCGCGCAAAATACGCGGATGTGCGCCGCAGCGGCACAGATGCCGCTCGTCCAAGACTGCGATGATGTCAGCACGCGTCGGCATAGGCGACTGCATGATCAGGGCCGCAACGCTCGCCATGATGCCATTGATGCAATAGCCGCATTGGGCGGCCTGTTCCTCGAGAAACGCGTCCCGCACGGCTTGCAGCTGCGCGTGGGTTTCATGGGCTTCCAGCGTCACAACGGCAGACGCACCAACCGACCACAGCGGCGTGTTGCATGCCTGCATCGCCCGGCCGTCCACCAGCACCGTGCAGGCGCCGCAATTGCCAAGGCCGCAGCCGATGCGTGCCCCGCCGAGGCCAAGGTCATGCCGCAGAACGGACAGCAACGAGGCATCCGGCGATGCCTTGATGCTGTGCATGTTGCCATTCACGAACAAATTTATATTAGCCAGATTTGCGGAGCTCATCACGTCACTCGTTGCATCAAGTCAAATCGATCAAATGCCAGCCGCCAATCGGCCGCTGCACGCAACCTGACCGGCCGCGATGACACTAATGTGCATGAAACACGCCGAGATTTTGCGCAAGGATGTCGCCATTCTGCCGCACCTCGTCCACAGGGCCAGAGAACGCGCAGCGACCAGCGGTCAGGATCACAACCTCATCCGCCACATCGAGCGCAAGCTGGCTGTTCTGCTCCACCAGCACAATGGACAG
>CAIZGQ010000673.1 GCA_903932565.1 uncultured Hyphomicrobiales bacterium | reverse complement strand
GGCGGATGAGGGTTCCCGCACAATCCCGCTACGCCGCAGCATCCTGTGCGAGTTGTGCGGGATCGTAATTCAGCACCGGACCAAGCCAGCGTTCCACCTCGGCAATCGGCATGCCCTTGCGCGCGGCATAATCCTCGACCTGATCGCGCTCAACTTTTGCAACCCCAAAATAATGCGCCTCCGGATGGGACAAGTAGAGCCCGCTAACCGATGAACCCGGCCACATGGCGAAACTTTCCGTCAGTTTCACGCCCGTCTGCTTCTCGGCATCGAGCAGGCGGAACAAGGTTTCCTTTTCCGTGTGATCGGGCTGCGCGGGATAGCCGGGTGCGGGACGAATGCCGCGATAATCTTCGTTGACGCGCTGCTCGTTGGTCAGTGTTTCATCCGCTGCGTAGGCCCAGAACTCGCGCCGCACGCGCTCGTGCATGCGCTCGGCCAAAGCTTCCGCGATGCGATCCGCCAGCGCCTTCACCATGATCGATTGGTAATCATCATTCGCGCGCGCAAAACGAGCCGAAATCTTTTCTTCTGACGCGCCGGTTGTCACGACAAAGCCACCGATCCAGTCGCGTCGGCCGGAGGCTTGCGGCGCAACGAAATCCGACAAAGCCATGTTGGGCTTGCCATCGCGACGCGTCAGCTGCTGGCGCAACGTGTGGAATGTCGCGAGCGTTTCCGTGCGCGATTCGCCTTTGAACAGCCGAATATCATCGCCCACCGATTGCGCCGGCCAGAATCCGATGACCGCGCGCGGTTCAAACCAACGCTCATCCACGATCCGCGCCAACATGGCCTGCGCATCCTCAAACAAAACACGCGCCGCCTCACTCTGCGCTGGATCATCCAGGATCGCGGGATAGCGGCCCTTCAGATCCCACGTCTGAAAGAAGGGTGTCCAGTCGATATAGGGCACAAGCTCGGCCACATCATAGGAGCGGAAAACCCGAGTTCCTGTGAAAAGCGGCTTTGGCGGCTCGACCTTTTCCCAATCGGTCTTGAAGGCATTGGCACGCGCACGCGCCAGGGGCACGCGCTGCTTGTCACTTTCGGCCCGGCGATGGGCATCGGCAACGCGCTTATACTCGGCGCGCAGCGTTGCGATGTAATCGTCTTTCGTATCCGACAGGAGTGCCGAGACAACGCCCACCGCGCGGCTCGCATCGGTCACATAGACACTCTGGCCCGCCTGGTAATTGGGATGGATCTTGACCGCCGTATGGACGCGGCTTGTCGTCGCCCCGCCAATCAGAAGCGGGAGGTCCAGGCCCTCACGCTGCATCTCGGCGGCGACAAAGCACATCTCGTCCAGCGATGGCGTGATGAGCCCCGACAAGCCGATGATATCGACCTTTTCGCGGCGCGCCGTTTCCAGAATTTTGGCAGCCGGCACCATCACGCCCAGATCGATGACGTCGTAATTGTTGCAGGCGAGCACAACGCCGACGATGTTCTTGCCGATGTCGTGCACATCGCCCTTCACCGTCGCCATCAGGATTTTGCCCGCACTCTGGCGCTCGCCGGTGCCACCACCAGCCAGTCGCTCGGCTTCCATGAAGGGCATCAGATAAGCGACAGCGCCCTTCATCACGCGGGCCGATTTCACCACCTGGGGCAGGAACATTTTGCCAGCGCCAAATAAATCGCCAACGACATTCATGCCCGCCATCAATGGGCCTTCGATGACATCGAGCGGGCGGGTGGACGCAGCGCGCGCCTCCTCCACATCGGCGTCAACGAACTCGGTGATGCCATTGACGAGCGCATGCTCCAGCCGTTTGTCGACAGGCCAGGCACGCCACGCGAGATCGCGCTCGCGCGATTCCGTTTTCTCGCCACGCGTCGATTCCGCAAGCGCAACCAGCCGCTCCATCGCGCCTGCCTTGCGATTGAGCACCACGTCCTCGCAGGCCTCGCGAAGCTCCGGATCAATCTTCTCGTAGACCGCCAGCGAGCCTGCATTCACGATGCCCATATCCATGCCGGCCGAAATCGCATGGTACAAAAACACAGCGTGCATCGCCTCGCGCAGCGGTTCATTGCCGCGAAACGAGAACGACAGATTGGAAACGCCGCCTGAAACATGGGCATAAGGCAGCTCCGTGCGGATAAAGCGCGTCGCTTCAATAAAGTCGACGCCGTAATTGTCGTGCGCTTCAATGCCGGTGGCGACCGCAAAGATGTTGGGATCAAAGATAATGTCTTCCGGCGGGAATCCGACCTGCTCGGTCAGGATCTTGTAAGCGCGCGAACAAATCTCGACCTTGCGCGCCTGCGTGTCCGCCTGCCCCTGCTCGTCGAATGCCATCACCACAACAGCCGCACCATACATGCGCACAAGGCGCGCCTGCGCCATGAACGCCTCTTCGCCTTCCTTCATCGAAATCGAGTTCACGATGGGCTTGCCCTGAATACATTTCAGGCCCGCTTCGATGATCGAGAACTTGGAGGAATCGACCATGATCGGCACGCGGGCGATGTCGGGTTCGCCAGCGATAAGGTTGAGAAACTCAACCATGGCGGCCTCGGAATCGATGAGCCCTTCGTCCATGTTGATGTCGATGATCTGCGCGCCATTGGCGACCTGGTCGCGTGCCACATCAAGTGCTGCTGCAAAATCACCAGCTTTCACGAGCTTGCGAAACCGCGCCGAGCCCGTGACATTTGTCCGCTCGCCGACATTCACAAAGCGGATGTCCGGAGTCAGTGTGAAAGGCTCAAGACCCGACAACCGCAACTGAGGCTCGAAGCTCGGCACCACGCGCGGCGTGATGCCTTTGACGCGCGCAGCAATCGCCCGGATATGGTCCGGCGTCGTGCCGCAACAACCACCAACAATGTTGACGAGACCAGAATCTGCAAATTCCCCCACCAGCGAGGCCATATAGTCAGGGCTCTCGTCATAAAGTCCGAATTCATTCGGCAGACCCGCATTGGGATAGGCGCACACAAGTGTATCCGCCATGCGCGACAATTCGGCGAGATGCGCGCGCATTTCGCGCGCACCCAGCGCGCAATTCAAACCAATTGCAAAGGGCACCGCATGGCGCAGCGAATGCCAGAACGCCGTCGGCGTCTGACCCGACAACGTGCGACCAGAGAGATCTGTGATAGTGCCCGAAATCAGGATGGGGAGAACAATCCCCAACTCCTGAAACACTTCGGCAATACCAAAAAGAGCGGCCTTGGCATTGAGCGTGTCGAAGATGGTCTCAATCAGGATGAGATCGGCCCCACCCTTCACAAGCCCGCGTGTTGCCTCGGCATAGGCAATGCGCAGATCATCAAACGAGACGGCGCGAAAACCCGGATTGTTGACGTCGGGCGAGATGGACGCCGTGCGGTTGGTCGGCCCCAATGCGCCAGCGACAAAGCGCGGACGCTTGTCCTTGGCCTCAGCCGTGTCGGCCGCCTCACGTGCCAGCTTTGCACCCTGGAAATTCAAGTCATAGGCAAAGGCTTCCAGGCCGTAATCAGCCTGGGCAATTGTGGTGGATGAAAATGTATTCGTCTCGCAGATGTCCGCGCCAGCCAGAAAATAATCGAGATGGATCTGACGGATCGCGTCGGGCTGGGTCAGGATCAGGAGATCGTTGTTGCCGCGAAGATCCTGTTTCCAGTCCTTGAAGCGCGCACCCCGAAAGCCAGCCTCATCCAGGCGCAAATCCTGAATCATCGTTCCCATGGCGCCATCGAGCACAAGGATACGATCTGCAGCAGCAGCCTGCAGCTTGGCGGCCGAGGGATGGCGCGGAAGGCGGGGATCAAACATGTCAAAAACCTCATCGGAGTGCCCGGCTGACGGATTTCAGCGGAGCTCCGAATTGCAACAAAACAGAAAAACGTCAGGCAGCCTTGCGTTCACTCTGCGGGCGCAGGCCCAGAAGGTGACAGATTGCAAACACAAGATCAGCTTTGTTCATGGTGTAGAAATGGAAATCGGTGACGCCGCGATCCACAAGAT
>CAIZGQ010000672.1 GCA_903932565.1 uncultured Hyphomicrobiales bacterium | reverse complement strand
TCGATTACATCCCCTTGGGCCGGCCGGTCGCCGAGCCGTCCTCCACCCCCATGACGCGGGACCAGATCAAGGCACAGGAGGCGGAGCTTGATTCGATCCGGTATCGTCACGATGCCATGTCGAAGCGCGTGGCGGCCCCCGTGGCCACGAAGTCGGTGGCAGGCGAGCCGGTCAAGGCAAAGGCAATCAAGCTGGGCGGCGGCAAATAGGCCGGGTCAGAGAGGTGCGGTGAAACGCCCTCAGACATGTGTCGATCTGCTAACTTCGTCGAACTTGCCCAGGAAACTGACTTTCGGCGTTGGACCCGAGGCGGTTGATGGGATAAACCGCGACATCGCCAGAGTTGGATTCAAAAGGAACGGCGCATGACGGATTTTCATCGGGTGCGGCGCTTGCCGCCATATGTCTTCGAGCAGGTCAACCGATTGAAAGCCGTCGCCCGCAACGCCGGGGCCGACATCGTCGATCTTGGCATGGGCAACCCGGACCTGCCTGCGCCCAAGCATGTCATCGAGAAGCTGGTTGAGACGGCGGGCAAGCCGCGCACCGACCGCTACTCGGCCTCCAAGGGCATTGGTGGCCTGCGCCGCGCCCAGGCTGGCTATTACGAGCGCCGGTTCGGCGTGAAGCTCAATCCTGACACGCAGGTCGTGGCCACGATTGGCTCGAAGGAAGGCTTCGCCAATATGGCGCAGGCGATCACTGCGCCCGGCGACGTCGTGATTGTGCCCAACCCGTCATACCCGATCCATGCGTTCGGGTTTTTGATGGCAGGGGGCGCCATTCGCTCTGTGCCCGCCGACCCGACGCCGGAGTTTTTCGGGGCGCTGGAGCGGGCCGTTCTGCACTCGATTCCCAAGCCCATTGCTGTGGTGGTCTGCTATCCGTCGAACCCGACGGCGAATGTCGCATCGCTGGATTTTTACAAGGACCTTGTTGCTTTCGCCAAGAAGCACGAGATCTTCATTCTGTCTGACCTTGCCTATGCCGAGGTGTATTTCGACGACGAGCCGCCGCCATCCGTTTTGCAGGTGCCCGGCGCGATGGATGTGACGGTCGAGTTCACGTCCATGTCGAAGACTTATTCCATGGCTGGATGGCGCATGGGCTTTGCGGTCGGCAATGAGCGCTTGCTGGCGGCGCTGGCGCGGGTGAAGTCCTACCTTGATTACGGCGCGTTCACGCCAATCCAGGTGGCCGCCGCTGCTGCGCTGAACGGTCCAGACGATTGCATCATCGAGATGCGCTCAATTTATAAGCGCCGCCGCGATGTGCTTGTGGAGAGCTTCAAGGCAGCCGGTTGGGATATTCCTGAGCCGCGCGCGACGATGTTTGCCTGGGCGCCGATTCCGGAAAAGTTCCGGCATCTGGGGTCGCTGGAATTCTCAAAGCTGCTGATCGAGAAGGCGGATGTCGCGGTCGCACCCGGCATCGGCTTTGGTGAGCATGGCGATGAATATGTGCGACTCGCGGTTGTCGAAAACGAGCAACGTATTCGCCAGGCCGCGCGCGGTTTGCGCAAGTTCTTCGATACAGCGGATGAGAACCTGCACAACGTGTTGCAGTTGAAGAAGCTGGCCTGAGGGCGCGTAGCCTTCTCCCCCGAACCCCGGCTAGAGCCGGGTTCGGGGGAGAGGGATGCTGTGTTCAAAATTGTACGTGGCACAACCTTCTCCCTTGGGAGAAGGTGGCACGCGGAGCGTGACGGATGAGGGCAGGCGGCGCGCATTTGCCCGCCCTGGTCAGCCCGTTTTTTGCCGCCTGATTTCCCGGATCATGTTGCGTCCAGCCGCCTCTTGGGGGACAGCGCACGCTGACCCGAGCACTCATGTCGGAAAGCGTTGCAAACGTCCGGACTTGTTTCATGACGGCGCGTCTTTGGCTGGTTGCCTCACCGACGGTGGTCTTAACGCCGCTTTCAACAGGACACATAAAAACGGCCGGGACAAACCCGGCCGTTTTGCAATCAAGGTGATGAAAACTTAGCGCTTGCCGATCGGCGGATAATCGCGCTCCGGCGAACCGATATAGAGCTGCCGCGGACGGCCGATTTTCTGGCCCGGGTCCTCGATCATTTCCTTCCACTGGGCAATCCAGCCGACGGTGCGCGCAACGGCGAAAAGCACGGTGAACATGGAGGTCGGGAAGCCCATCGCCTTCAAGGTGATGCCCGAATAAAAGTCCACGTTCGGATATAGCTTCTTCGAGATGAAGTAATCATCCGACAGTGCAATCCGCTCCAGTTCCATCGCAACGTCGAGCAATGGATCGTCCTTGATACCGAGTTCGGTCAGCACTTCATGGCAGGTGCGCTGCATGATGCGAGCGCGCGGATCGTAATTCTTGTACACGCGATGACCAAAGCCCATGAGGCGCGTGTGGTCATTCTTGTCCTTGGCGCGCTGCACGAACGCCGGGATGTTATCGACTGTGCCGATTTCCTCAAGCATCTTGAGAGCGGCTTCGTTGGCACCACCGTGTGCTGGCCCCCACAGGCAGGCAACGCCCGCCGCGATACACGCGAACGGGTTTGCGCCCGACGAGCCGGCCAGACGCACCGTGGATGTCGAGGCGTTCTGCTCGTGATCTGCATGCAGGATGAAGATGCGGTCCAGGGCCCGCGAGATGACCGGGTTCACCTTGTAGTCTTCGCACGGCACGGCGTAGCACATGCGCAGGAAGTTCGAGGTGTAGTCGAGGTCGTTCTTGGGATACACGAACGGCTGACCGATTGTGTACTTGTAGGCCATGGCCGCCAACGTCGGCAGCTTGGCGATCATGCGCATCGATGCGATCAGACGCTGGCTCGGATCGGAAATGTCGGTTGAGTCGTGATAAAACGCCGACAGGGCGCCGACAGATGCCACCATGACGGACATGGGATGCGCGTCGCGACGGAAACCCTGGAAGAAGCGGGCCATCTGCTCGTGCACCATGGTGTGGCGCGTGACGCGGTAGTCGAAGTCGGCCTTCTGCGCGGCTGTCGGCAATTCGCCAAACAGCAGCAGGTAGCAGGTCTCCAGGAAGTCGCCATGTTCGGCGAGCTGGTCGATCGGATAACCGCGATACAGCAGCACGCCCTTGTCACCATCGATATAGGTGATCTTGGATTCGCAGGCTGCCGTGGACATGAAGCCCGGGTCGTAGGTGAACGCACCCGTGCTGGCGTAGAGCTTGCCAATGTCCATCACCGCTGGACCAATTGTGCCTTGTTTCACGGGGAATTCGGTGGTTTTGCCACCAAATGTCAGGGTGCCTGTTTCGCTGCTCATAGGTTCGCCTCTCTATACCCCGACGCCCGGCAAGTTTTAACGGCTTGCGATTTTGACACCAGCCACGCAACGCGCTGGCGGGTCAACACCGCACCGTGCTTTTTGACCTGAAGCCAGTTCACGTGTTGCACTGCATCAGAGCTATCCCATCATGCAGCACCATTCAAGACAAGGTCATGAAGCGGAGCTGAGCAATCCGGATAAGACCACTTAAGCATTTAGAGTGCCACGTCGCGCCGCTCGCGCATGCAGCTTGTGTCAAACGGGTTGGCGAACTGCGAGCCGGTCACGACACAGCGCATTGACTTTGCCGTGTTGCCTCGGCTTTGGTCCGCTGAAGTCAGGTAAGGTCGGCAAACGCCGCAGGGACACGACATAAAGATGATGGATAGCAAATTCGATCCCGCTTCGATTGAAAGCCGCATGTCGGCGGTATGGGATCATGCCCGTGCGTTTGAGGCTGGTCGGCCGGAGCGCGCCGGGGCGGAGCCCTACAGCATTGTCATCCCACCGCCCAACGTCACCGGCTCGCTTCATATGGGCCATGCGCTCAACAATACGTTGCAGGACATCCTGTGTCGGTTCGAGCGCATGCGCGGCAAGGACGTGCTGTGGCAACCCGGCACCGATCACGCCGGCATCGCGACCCAGATGGTCGTCGAGCGCCAGATGGCTGAGCGCAAGGAGCCCGGCCGCCGTGACATTGGCCGCGAAGCGTTTTTGAAAAAAGTCTGGGCGTGGAAGGCGGAATCCGGCGGCACGATTGTCAACCAGTTGAAGCGCCTTGGCGCGTCCTGCGATTGGTCGCGCGAGCGCTTCACCATGGACGATGGCTTGTCGAAGGCTGTTCTCAAAGTCTTCGTGCAGCTTTATCGCGATGGCCTGATCTACAAGGACAAGCGGCTGGTCAATTGGGACCCGAAATTGCTGACGGCGATCTCGGACCTCGAGGTCCAGCAGGTCGAGGTGAAGGGCAACCTCTGGTACTTCAATTATCCGATTGAAGGCGTGGCCTATGATCGCGACAATGCCGATACCTTCATTACCGTGGCCACGACGCGGCCTGAGACGCTACTCGGCGATACAGCCGTTGCCGTGCATCCCGAAAATGAAAAGCTGAAGCACCTGATTGGCCAACGCGTGGTGCTACCGCTGGTCGGACGGCTTATTCCAATCGTCGGCGACACATATGCGGATCCTGAAAAGGGCACAGGTGCGGTCAAGATCACACCGGCCCATGACTTCAACGATTTCGAAGTCGGCAAGCGACATGACCTGCCGCTGATCAACATC
>CAIZGQ010000671.1 GCA_903932565.1 uncultured Hyphomicrobiales bacterium | reverse complement strand
CATGCGCAGCGACTTGGATTTTATCTTCGCAATCATTGCGCCTTTTCAGGATTGATGGCCGAGTTTGCAACTCTTCTTGTGGTTCGCGACTGGACGCAGGATTTTGAGTGGAACGCGCATAAGACCAACGGACTCGCCGCCGGACTGAGCGCAGAGATGATTGAAGATATCGCTCAAGGCCGCCGCCCGAACGTGTCCGGCGATCTCGAGATCATCTGGAATTTCGTGACGGAGCTGCTGCGTACACGCCGCGTCAGTGATGCAAGTTATGCGCAGGCGTTGGCGCGGTTTGGCGAGCAGGGCGTGGTCGATCTGACCGGTCTGGTTGGCTATTATTCGATGTTGGCGATGGTGCTGAACGTGGGGCGCGTCGGCGCGCCGGTCGGTGCACAGAGGTTGGGCCGGTTTCCGGAGTGAGGGGTGCAATAATCTTGATGACCCTCTCTCCCGAACCCGGCTCTAGCCGGGGTTCGGCATGTTGAGTGCACAAGTCCGGTAGGCCGGACTTGTGATGGAGAGGGTGGTCGGCGGATGCCGACCGGGTGAGGGCGAGCCGCGCGCCACTGCATTTAACCCTCATCCGTCACGCTCCGCGCGCCACCTTCTCCCAAGGGAGAAGGTCTACCGCGTAGCACGGAGAGTTAAGGTATGGGCTTACTCAAATCTCGCGATGCAGGCTGCTTTCCAGCACAATCCGGCGTTTGGGATCGAGCTTGTGGATCAGCAACACCACATCGTCGGCGACGCGTTTTGCGTGGTCGCCGGAGAATGCGTCGATCCGGGCGAGCTGGTGCTGCGCTTCGTCCCGAACGGTGACGATAAAATCGGTCCGGTTGGCCGGATCTCTTGATGTGGCAATGGTCAGATGATGCATCTCGACCTCCCGGTGTAAAAACTCCTATGTGAACCCTGTGATATTCAAGGCAAAAAGGTCCACGGACGCCGAACCAATTGGCTGCGTCGGAAAGAAAGTGCTGCTAGGCTTGCGTGATTTACAAAGCTTGCTGCCGACAGATTTCTCAGTCAAGCAAATTCGATGGTGCACTGCGGTCCAGTTAAGGCCAAGGTCAAGTCATCCACAGAATTGGAAACCTGCCGCAGCGTCATGAACGGGCTGCCGCAAGATCAGGAATTGGATCGTGAAACTCATTGTATTTGATGTCGATGGCACGTTGGTCGACAGCCAGGATTATATTGTTGAGGCGCAGCGCCGCGCGTTTGAAACGTTGGGCCTGGTCGCGCCCAGCCGCGAAAAGTCCTTGTCCATCGTGGGTCTTTCACTGGATGAAGCGTTTCGCGTGCTGACGGACGGCGACGGTCCCATCAAGCAATTGTCGCAGGCCTATCGGGACGCATGGACCGTGATGCGGCATGAACCTGCGTTTCAGGATGCCTTGTATCCGGGGGCTGCGCATTCGGTTGAGACGCTGGCAGCAGATGCCGATGTGAAGCTTGGCATCGCCACGGGCAAGTCGATGAAGGGCGTGCACCACCTGTTTGAAAAGACAGGCTGGGAGAAGCTGTTTTCAACGATCCAGACGTCGGATGACAATCCCTCAAAGCCTGCGCCCGACATGTTGCTCCGGGCGCTTCGCGAGACTGGGACGGACGCGCGGGACGCGGTCATGATCGGCGATACCAGCTTTGACATGGCGATGGCCCGGGCCGCAGGGCTCACGGCCATTGGCTGCACGTGGGGCTATCATGCCCATGCCGATCTTGTGGCGGCTGGGGCCCAGCATATCGTCGCAGATTTCCCAGCGCTGCTGGAACTTCTGACGCAGGGGCTGTAGATCAAAGCCATGCGTGATGACCTGATCAAAGACCTGCTGCCCTCCCACGGCGAAGCCATCGACCCGCAGGAGTTGGCGCGCCGCGACATGCGCAAGAAATTGCCGAAGCGGTTTTACAAGGAGGCTCGCGCCAAGCTGGTCGATGGCGCTTATGTGCTGACGCTGGATGGCAAGCCTGCGCGCACGCCGGCTGGCCAGTCCCTGGCGGTGGCCTCGAAGATTGTGGCCGAGGCGCTCGCCGCCGAGTGGGACGCGCAGACCGAGTTCATTGAGCCGGGCTCGATGCCCCTCACACGCATCATCAATTCGGCTGTCGATGGCGTTGCCAAAGAAGTCGAGGCCGTTCGGGCCGAAATCGTGAAATATGCGGGTTCGGATCTGATGTGCTACCGCGCCGACTTCCCATCCAATCTCGTGGCGGAGCAGGCAGCCGCCTGGGATCCGGTCCTCGGGTGGGTGAAGTCGCACCTGGGCGCGCGCTTCGTGCTTGCCGAAGGCGTGATGTTTGTCGAGCAGCCAGCGGAGTCGATTGCCGCAATTGCTGATCATGTGGCGCAGGCTGAGGCTCCGCTGCGGCTCGCAGCCTTGCACGTGATGACAACGCTGATGGGGTCCACGCTGCTGGCGCTGGCTGTTGCGCACCAGCATCTTTCGCCCAAAGAGGCGTGGGACGCGGCGCATCTCGATGAGGACTTTCAGGCCCGCAACTGGGGCATGGACGCCGACGCTATGGCGCGGCGCGAACGCCGCTGGGTCGACATGCAAGCTGCGGCGCTGATCGCGCTGGGGTAGGGGGCCGCCTTGCAACCTTCTCCCTTGGGAGAAGGTGCCCTGCAACGAACCCGGCTATAGCCGGGGTTCGCCTTTCAAAATGTCCATATCGGACAGGTCCGATATGGATGCAGGGCGGATGAGGGCGGATGAGGGTTACAAGCACACCAAGCGCAAAAAGGATCCTTACAAAACACCATGTTGATTGACAGCCATTGCCATCTCGATTTTCCCGAACTCGCCGTTGAGCGCGAGGCCGTGGTTGCACGCGCGCGGGCGGCTGGTGTTGGCCGCATGATCACGATCTCTACCAAGGTCGAGAAATACGATACCTATCGCGCGATTGCCGAAGAGAACGCGGATGTGTGGTTTACGATCGGCACGCATCCGCACCAGGCGCATGAAGAGCCGGAAGCCAGCGTCGAACAACTCATCGAACTGTCGCGCCATCCCAAATGCGTCGGCATTGGCGAATCCGGCCTCGATTATCATTACGACCGGGCGCCGCGCGACGTTGCCGCGCGTGTGTTTCGCACCCACATCGCCGCCGCCCGCGCCACGCAATTGCCGATTGTCATTCACACGCGCGATGCAGACGACGACATGGCGGCGATCCTGGCGCACGAAATGGGGAAGGGGGCTTTCCCGGCCCTGCTCCATTGCTTCACGTCCTCCCGCCAGTTGGCGGAGACGGCGCTGGAGCTCGGCCTGACCATATCGTTCTCGGGTGTGCTGACCTTCAAGAACTCGGCGGATCTGCGGGCGATTGCCGCTGACGTGCCGCTGGATCGCATGATCGTCGAGACAGACTCGCCGTTTCTGGCGCCCGTGCCGCATCGCGGCAAGCGAAACGAACCATCCTTTGTGAAGGACACGGCGCGCGTGCTGGCCGAGGTAAAGGGCGTATCGGAGGCCGAGATTGCCGCCGCCACGACCGCCAATGTGTTGCGGCTGTTTTCGAAACTTCCAGCGCTCGCGGGCGCGGCATGAGCCTGCGTGTCACAATCCTTGGCTGCGGCTCATCGGGTGGCGTGCCGCGCGTGGGGGGCGACTGGGGTGCCTGCGATTCCAGCAATCCAAAAAATCAGCGTCGGCGTTGCTCGATCATGGTGGAACGCCAGACCGATGCTGGCCTGACGAGCGTACTGGTCGACACCGGGCCGGACCTGCGCGAACAGCTTTTATCGCACGGCACCAAGGCGTTGGACGCCGTACTGATCACCCATTCGCACGCGGACCACGTGCACGGTATTGATGATCTGCGCCCACTCGTGATCTCCATGCACCGGCGCATCGACATGCACATGGATGATTTCACCGCCAAGCTTCTGCGCCATCGGTTTGGCTATATCTTTGAGATGCCGCCCGGCAGCCAGTACCCGCCGCTGGTGCATGACAGGCGTCTGGTGGCGGGCGTCAGCGCCATTCTGACGGGTGCTGGCGGCGAGATCGAGGCCATGCCGTTTCGTGTGGAGCACGGCGATATTGATGCGCTGGGGTTCCGGTTTGCGACGCCTCGGGGCGGCGTGGCTTATACGCCGGACGTCAACGACGTGCCGTCCGAAAGCCTCTGCCATCTGGAAGGCCTCGATCTCTGGATCATCGACGCGCTGCGATACACGCGCCATCCAAGCCATTTCTCGCTGGCCGAGGCGCTGGCCTGGATCGAGCGGATGAAGCCGCGCCGGGCCGTGCTCACAAACCTGCACAGCGCGCTCGATTACGCGACACTGAAAGCCCAGGTGCCGGAAAACGTCGACGTGGCGTTTGATGGGATGGTGCTGGAGGCTTGAGGGTTGGGGGGTGGGCTTCACCCTCATCCGTCGCGCTCCGCGCGCCACCTTCTCCCAAGGGAGAAGGATAAGGCTGCGGCTTTGGAAACCTTCTCCCTCGAACCCGGCTCTAGCCGGGGTTCGGCATTTAAAATGCGCAAGTCGGGTAAACCCGACTTGCGTGGAGAAGGTGCCCCGCGACGCGGGGCGGATGAGGGTTTGGTGCGGATACAAGGACCAGATAAGGTCCCAGAGATAAACTATTTGGTTCCATAATATGTATTATGCGAATAAGGGGTATGGTCTTGCAACCCACCACCCCGCGCCCTCAGCGACCTAAAATCCAGCCTTCCCAAAGGCTTGATTCGGCATCTTGAATCCCAGATTCAACACCCGATACTTCTCGTCTTCGGCCGTCGGACGCTCAATTCCTGACCAATAAACCGGTGTCGTTGAACTGCCAGACAATGGCGATATGATTCAGTCGTATATTTAGAACGCATTCAATTGCGTTCCATGATTTTCATACGTCATTGTT
>CAIZGQ010000670.1 GCA_903932565.1 uncultured Hyphomicrobiales bacterium | reverse complement strand
GTTCATTGGGCCATCAAACGTTGGCTGGACGCCGTCACAATCTTACCGTCATCATTTTGCGGCGACAATGGGATCACCGCCCGGCTTGCTGACGAGCTCCCAGGATTTGCTGTCGCTTTTCCATTGCGTCACCACGGACTGGAATACGTTCAGGCCGCGCTGCGGCATGGCGACGAAATCATAAGCGCCATTGATGCCGTGCCATCCGACTGTCTTGCTGATATTGGTCTTGATCTGGTCGGCGGTGGCTCCCGTGCCAAGCTCGCGCAATGCCTTGATGACAAGAAGGCCCGGATCCCATGCGAGGGCTGCTGCGATGTCGGGTTTCATATTGGCCGCCTTGTAGGCGTCATTCATATCTTTCTGCGCAGCCAATACGGCCGGATCGAGTTCTTTGGAGCCCGGCTGGCTGGACCATTGCGTTGACATGAACAACGCTTCCTTTGGCAGGAACGACGCATATTGCTGCATCTGCGCAAACGTCATGTTGGCATCCGTGGTCGCAACCGGAATGGAAAGCCCAGCCTGCGCAATGCTTTTTAAAACCGTGCCAAAGGGTGCGCCGCTCGTCCACACCACAAGGGCCTCAGCGCCAGATGTGCGAACCTCTTCGACCTGTGCCGAGACGCTCACGTCGGCTGGCGCGAATTTAGCAACGGCTACGAATTTAAGGCCCTTGTTTTCGGGTAGGGCAACCGCTTCCTCAAACCCGCGCGCGCCATCCTGTCCGCTCGCGTCTGTCGAGGTGATCATGGCAAGCTTGGTGAAGCCCCGACCGCGATAATAACGAACGAGTGCAATCGCCAGATCATGTGTTGAAACAAAGGACGTGAAGACGGAAGACCCGTCGGCCGGGTGAATGCCGGGCGACAAGCAATATTGCACCGGGCCATTGGCCAGAATTGGCGTCATGGCATTGCACATAGCCACAATGCCGGAGCCAATCACCACCGCGGGATGATCCGCGACGATCTGGTTGGCCAGTTGCACTGCAATCTGAGGGCTCGACTGGTCGTCGTAAAATTTAAACTGCAGGTCCGTTCCCTTGAGGCCCCCATGGGCGTTGACCTGGTCCTGCTGGATCTTCAGCGCATCCCGTTCGCCTTGGCCGAGAAACGCCGCATTGCCTGTCAGCGGCAACACTACCGGAATTTCATAGGTGCCGGCAATCGCCGCTGCAATGTTGGTTGAACACAGAACCAAAAGTCCCAAGGCGAAGCTGACGCGTGTCAGATTGGGTTGCCTTGTCGCCTGTCGTGTCATGGCGTGCGTCCTCTTTGAAAATTATTCGACCTGCAGATTGGCTTCGAGTTTGTCTTGTCGATTGACTGTCGAAAATAGCTACAGGCCGAAGCCGAAAGGCTAGGTCTCCGGCGCAGGATGTCAAGCGCCATAACAGCGTGAAACATGAAAAGTGGACGTGGCATGCGCCGCGTTAAAAATTGTCGCGACCACGGGTTGCCCATTTTGTTGTGTGATTTTCGATAATCGCCGCAATCGCATACATGGCGACGCCCATGATCGCCGTTACAATAAGTCCAGCAAAGACCAATGGAACGTCAAAGCGTGACGCTGCCACAATCATCAGATGGCCGATGCCGGATTCTGACGCGACAGTCTCAGCCGTGATGCTGCCGACAAACTTCTCTTCGAACGCCTTAACCAAGTCGTTCAAATCCATTACAGACATGCTGCCTACTGCATCAATAATTTCTTCTTTAGTAATCGCCATT
>CAIZGQ010000669.1 GCA_903932565.1 uncultured Hyphomicrobiales bacterium | reverse complement strand
CTCTGCTGCGCGCACGATTGAAGGCACCCAGCTCGGTTCCATCCAGGTCAATGTGCTGCCGCCGGAATTTTTGAGCGGCGTCGACAGCCGTTATGAACTTCTGGGAGCGCCTGGCCTGTTCAAGGACCTGGCGCATGGTCAGCGCTGCATGCAGCTCCCGGCGGTCAATTCGGCGTTCCTGAACATTGGTGACGCAAAAGGGCTCCGTGGAATTGGGCTTTTTGTGAACGCCGACGCGATTTTCAATTCGCGAAACAAGCTTAGCTCGACGGCCGACCTTGCCAACAAGAAGATCCGTGTCCTGGCATCCGTGATCCAGACCGAGCAAGTGAAGCGCCTGGGCGGCACTGGTGTTCCCATGACCCTTGGCGAAGTTTTGCCGGCCGTTCAACAAGGAACCATCGATGGGATGATGGGCAGCTTGCCCGTCATCACGGCGCTGCGGTTCTATGATGCCGCAAAATACATCCTCGAGACCAAGCATTCGACAGTCAGCGTGATCTCCGTTGCGAGCAAGGTTTGGTACGAAGCGCTGCCCAAAGAACACCAGCAGATCATTGATGCCGCCGGCCAAAAGGCCAGCCAGGAGGTTTTCCCATGGCTGATCGAGTTCAACGAGAGCAGCCGCAAGGTCTGGACGGATCATGGTGGCGAAATCATCTCCCTAAGCCCCGCTGCCCACGCAGAGCTCATGACCGTGATGAAGCCCATTGGGGATTTTGTGGCCTCGCGCAAAGAGGCAGAGAAAGCGCTGTTTGAGGTTTTGAAGAAGACCTCCGAGACAACGGCCTGACTTCCTTTTTTCGCTTGGTGCTGCGCTGACAAGCCATTCGGCACTGACCGAAAATGACTGGCGATGCGTTGCAAGAGCTGATCAGCGAGGCAACGATCGCGGTGTCCGGAGATTGAATATGTCACTTGCCTATGACGATCTCCGGGACTTCATCGCGCAGGTGGACGATCTTGGAGCGCTGCGGCGCATCGATGGCGCCGACCCGTATCTGGAAGTGGGTGCCATCACAGAAGTGGCGGCTGGCATGCCCGACTGCCCGGCCCTGCTCTTTGATCATATGCCTGGCGTTCAGAAGGGCTTTCGTATTTTTAGCAATGCAACTGTGCAGGCAAAACGCGCGGCCCTGGCACTCGGTATTTCAACGCAGCTGAGCCCGATTGAGGCGTTGAAAGTTTGGAAGGACAAGCGGTCAACGCTGAAGGCTGTTCCGCCCGTTTCCGTCACAAGAGCTGACTTTCTGGAGAACAGCCAAACGGGGGCGGCGGTTGATCTTGGGATATTTCCGGTTCCCAAATGGCATCAGAATGATGGGGGCGCTTACATCGGGTCGGGCAGTCTTGTCATCATGAAAGACCCTGACACAGGTTGGATGAATGCTTCGATTTACCGTGTACAGGTGCATGGCAAAAACCGCGTCACTATTCAGTTTGATCACAAGGGCCGACATGGCAACATGATCGCGCAGAAGTACTGGGATCGTGGCGAGCGTTGCCCGGTTGCTGTGGTCAACGGGGAAGATCCTGCTCTGTTCATTGCGGGATTTGAATATTTGCCTGCAGAGAAATCCGAATATGATTTTGCCGGTGCCATCAAAGGGCGCCCGATTGCCGTCTACCCCGGCCCCTTCACGGGCCTGCCACTCCCAGCCAGAGCCGAGATTATCCTCGAGGGTCATTTGCTGCGGCCGGAAGAACTTACCCTGCCAGAAGGACCTTTTGGCGAGTTCACGGGCTATTATGCGGCTGACACGCGCCCTGCCCCCGTCATGGATGTTGAAGCCGTGCATTATCGCAACGATCCAATCCTGCTTGGATCGCCACCGATGAAGCCGCCGCGCTTTCATTTCGGCCTGCCGTTTCGAGCGGCAAGTATCTGGGGCGATCTTGAAAATTGTGGTGTCACCGATGTTGTCGGCGCATGGCAACATGTCTCGCAATTGATGACCGTGATTGCGCTTGAACAGCGGTATGCAGGGCATGCAAAGCGCGCAGGACTGATTGCCGCAGCGAACTCGTATATGGGTCGTCTGGTGGTCATTGTTGATGAGGATGTGGATCCGTCGAATCTGGCTGATGTCATGTGGGCGGTCACCACACGTGCGGAGCCGTCTGAATCTGTCGACATCATCAAGGACGCGTGGAGCTCTGCGCTGGATCCGCGCATACCACTTGCAGAAAAGTCACGCGGTGCAACCTCTCATTCCAAAATGATCATCAATGCGTGCAAGCCTTTTGCATGGCGGCAGGATTATCCCAAGAGTTCTGCGCTCTCGATTGCAGATGCGCGTGCAATCGAATTGAAATGGCAGCATGCGCTCAAGGCGCCTCAATAGGTACGATACCTCAATGCAATTGAGTATAATCCGTGCCTTTCAGTTTTCGCGATAATACTGTAATGGAGCAGCGATCTCGGCATACTCGACAACGCGTAAGTCCCGCCGCCCACTTCTCAAAAGCGTTCGGCTTTTTTCGCTTTTATACTGAATCTTCAACGCCCGGCATGCCAGACACGCCCCGTTGCGAGTGAGTTTTGAACGTCATTCGCGTGTGATGAAAAAACCTCCACAATTGAAGATCTTTTTATGCCCTCGATCGGGCAGACGGCTAATATCTCAGCACGTCTCTGGACGAAAATCTGTTAGAACGTTGGAACTTTGGAAGCTCCGTCCTGTTATGCAAACGTAATTCCAAAGCTCACGTCACAATTCATTTCAGAATTGTCGTAACAGCTTTCAGACGCAGTTCTTATTTTCAAATGAAACAGGATATGACCATGCAAATTCGCATCGGG
>CAIZGQ010000668.1 GCA_903932565.1 uncultured Hyphomicrobiales bacterium | reverse complement strand
GTGCGGATCATAGGTCCACAGCCACATTATCAATGAGGCGCGTGCGCCCAAGCTTTGCCGCCACAAGAAGCCGCATTGGGCCAGCACTCTTTTGCGTCACGGGCGCAAGATCGCGCGCCTGGCGCAACTCGAGATAATCCACCGCAAACCCGGCCGCCGTCATCTCCGCACGCGCCTCATCAAGAAGCCGCTTCGCCGAACCACCTTTTTGCAGATCGTCGGCAACGCGCGCAAGGCAGGCATGGAGCCGCGGCGCGATGGCTCTCTCCGCCTCAGACAAATAGGCATTTCGCGACGATAGGGCGAGCCCATCTGGATCGCGCAATGTGGGGGCACCGATGATCTCAACCGGCAAATCCAGATCAAGCACGAGACGCCGGATCACGGCAAGCTGTTGAAAATCCTTCTCACCAAATACGGCCACGTCAGGGGCGGCCTGGATGAGGAGCTTGGCGACGATGGTTGCCACGCCAGCAAAATGCGTGGGGCGGACAAGATCTTCAAGCCCGGCCACGGCGGGGCCGCGCATCTCAACTGAAGTGGCAAAGCCGTCGGGATAGATCATCTCCACGCCGGGATGAAACACGGCATCTGCACCGGCCGCCGCGAGCATGGCGCAGTCGCCCTCAAACGTGCGCGGATAGGCGGCAAAGTCCTCGCCCGGCGCAAATTGCGTTGGATTGACGAAAATCGACACCACGACACGCGTGGCGTGCAGACGGGCGAGCTGAACCAGCGAGATGTGCCCCTGATGCAGCGCGCCCATGGTCGGCACCAGCGCAACGCGCTCGCCAGCCACACGCCAGGCGGCCCGCTGCACCCGCAGGGCCGCGACGCTCTCCAAAACCTTCACCGCACCCATGCCCGCAACCTGTTCCAGCCCTGACGTCGATTGGTCTGAACGTCAGACATCGTTTGCGAGCAGCCCGTCAAGCGTGGCGACAATTGCAGAGGGTTGAAGGTCGGGATATTCGTCCGGCTGACCGGTGCGGTTGATCCAGACTGAGCGGAAGCCGAACTTCACCCCGCCCGCCACATCCCATCGGTTGGAGGATTGAAACGAGACCGCGTCGGGGCTTACCCCGAAACGGTCCGTCACGAGGGCGTAGACTTCCGGCACCGTTTTGTAACGGCCGATGGACTCAATCGACAGGCAGGCATCGAGCAGGTCTGCGATCCCCGCAGTCCGGGTTGCTGCTTCCAGCATCTGCGGCGTGCCATTGGAGAGGATCGCAGTCTTCGCGCCGGCTTGCTTCAAGGCCGCAAGCGTTGGCACGACATCCGGGAAGGCAGAGAGAACTTCGTAAGCTGCTAACAGTTCGGCCCGCAAACTTGCGGAAAGCTCGACACCGGACCGGGCCGCTGCCTGATCAAGCGACTCAGCTGTCAAAGCGCGAAAATCCCGGTGTGCGCCCATGAGCGTGCGCACCCACGTATATTCAAGCTGTTTGGAGCGCCAGAGATCTGACATCCGATCAGCGTGCGGGCCAATCCGATCGCGGAACCGGCCCACGGCCGAATGCACATCAAACAATGTGCCGTATGCGTCGAACACATAAACTGGGAAAAGCGCCATCTGAGATCTCCCTTTGAAAAGGGACATGGCCTATCGGATCGGCAAATGCCAGCGTTTTACGGATGGCTCACGCGGTTCGCGCGGTGCCGTGGAGAAGCCGAGCAGATGATAGACCGGCGAATATCCAAGTACCGCTGTTGCCAGAGGCAAAATGCCAAGCCATCCGAAATGATTGAAGCCCGTAGCGGGGAATCCAAATTGTGTTGCAAACGCAATCAGGTAGAG
>CAIZGQ010000667.1 GCA_903932565.1 uncultured Hyphomicrobiales bacterium | reverse complement strand
CAAAGATGGCCGCTGTATCGACGTGATTGTGTTCACCCGCGCCCTGTCGATCAACGGACAGACGGCGGTTCTCTCATCCATCATCGATGTCACCGAGCAGCGGCGCTCGGAAGCGCGCATCGTGCATATGGCACACCATGATCACCTGACGACGTTGCCCAACCGCATGTTCTTTTTGGACCGGCTGGAAAAGGCGCTCGCGCATATTCGCCGCAGCAGCGATCAGATCGCCATTCACTGTATTGATCTTGATGATTTCAAGAAGGTCAACGACACGCTGGGCCATCCGATCGGCGACAAGCTGTTGAATCAGGTCTCCGCGCGGCTCAGTGCGCATGTCCGCGATGAAGACTTCGTCGCACGGTTAGGCGGCGATGAATTTGCCATCATCCAAACGGGAATTCAAACAAAAGAGGATGCAGCTGTTCTGGCAGAACGCATTGTCGCGGTGCTGGGCGCTCCCTATCTGATCGACGGCAACGATGTGGTCATCGGTGCCAGCGTCGGGGTCGCCTGTGCGCCAAAAGACAGCTTCCACCCGGACGATCTTTTGAAACGCGCTGACATTGCGTTGTATCGCGCCAAGGCTGATGGCAAGAACCTGTTCCATTTCTTTGAGCCGGGCATGGACGCTGGTCTGCAGCGTCGTCGGTCGCTTGAAATCGATCTGCGACTGGCACTGCAGAATGGCGAATTGACGCTGTCATACCAGCCGCTGATTGATATCAAGGATTGCCGCATTGTTGCCTGCGAAGCGCTGTTGCGCTGGCAGCATCCCATTCGCGGCGCGATCTCACCATCCGAGTTCATTCCACTGGCGGAGGAAACCGGTCTCCTGGGGCCGATTGGTGATTTTGTCTTGCGCAAAGCCTGTCAGGAAGCTGTGCATTGGCCCGATGGCATCAAGGTGGCCGTCAATTTGTCACCCGTACAATTTCGCAACCGCGCGGTCATCGCATCCATCCACGGCGCGTTGGCGATTTCCGGCCTGCCAGCGCAGCAGCTCGAAGTTGAGATTACCGAATCTATTCTGCTGGCCGACAGTGAAATCAACCGCACGGTCCTGGTTGATATTCGCAAGATGGGCGTCAGCATTGCCATGGACGATTTCGGCACCGGCTATTCGAGCTTGAGCTATCTGCGCTCGTTCCCCTTCGACAAAATCAAGATTGACCGATCTTTTGTGGCCGATGTTGCGGAAAATGCCGAATCCGAGGCGATCATTCGGGCCATCACCATGCTTGGTCAGACCCTGAATATCCCGACGCTCGCAGAAGGCATCGAGACGCAGGAGCAACTGGAGATCGTGCGCCGTGCGGGATGCCTTCACGCACAAGGCTTCCTGTTCAGCCCGGCTGTGCCATCGGCTGAGATCCGGGCTTTTCTCGCCACCCAGCCCTGGTTGACGACACCCTCGCTCGCCATCGCAGGTAAGAGCGAAGGCGCGACCCGACAGCGGGCGTGAGGCGCGAGCGTAGGCACTGCTAAAACACGGGAGTGAAATTCAGGACAGGCAACAGGGGCAGCAGTCGCGCGATGGCGCTCGCCTCTACGAGGCGCGTGTGGCGCGGCAATTGTGACCGCGCAAGACGTTAGTTCAGCGCATTGCCGATCTTGTTAAAGGTCTTTGAGAGCTTGATGCCATCGTTCTGCAGGGCCGTGATGATGACAACGGCAATCAGACCCCCGATCAGGCCATACTCAATAGCCGTGGCGCCCGATGTATTGACCAGAAACGCTCTCAGCTTGACCATCTACTCATTTCCAACACTTTGCCGATGCGGCGCTATACCTGTCGTAGTACGTCACAGTTAACGGATAACTCTCCGAGGTCTCGAAACCAGAGGTTTTATGGGTTTCAGTTCGGCTTCATCGCGACATGGCTGACGAACGGTAAATCGTCATCTCTTGCCCACCGCTCATTTCGTAAGGTCAGGGTAGGCTTTTTGCCGCCGTGCTCAGCGCGTTCGGCCCCGCAAAATTCAATGCCAAGGCCAAGTTTATGAAAAACTTGGCGCATTTTCAGGGCTTTGCAAACCCCGGCCGATCAGCGAAAACGGGGCTGCAGCAAATGCTGCAACGCAAAAGAAAATATCAGGATT
>CAIZGQ010000666.1 GCA_903932565.1 uncultured Hyphomicrobiales bacterium | reverse complement strand
TCGTGCTTCGCCTGCATATTCGTCCAGACGATTTGACCAAGCACGACGCTTGCGAACAGCACCACGCCAAACCCGAACAGAAATACTTCATACCGCGCGGCGCTTTTTACCACCGGCACTTGCACAGACCGGGCTCTTGGCAACAGACCCAACAAGCGCGCACCGACATCCTTAAGCGTTCCAGGTGCGATATCGCTCTGCACGCCAAGCGGGATTAATCCCGTCACCACGCTCAACGCCTGATCTCGGCGCAAATTTGAAATGCGCGCTGCCTCCTGCCACGGATCAAGCCCCGCGCGCGCAATCAGGGACGCCATGGTCAGCGGCGTGCCGTTTGCCTGATCGCACACGATGGCAAACAGGAACGGTTCAAAATCCGCACCAAGGGACGCAAAACCACCGCTCACAGCAGATCCAATCAAAACAGAGATTTTATTGTCGAATATCTTGCAGCCCATCGAGTCAAATATAGAGACATATAAAATAAGCTCGGCATGACCGAGCTTATTTTCATCAAACCAGGGATGCCAGCCTAATGGCCGTGGCCATGGTGCGCTCCGCTCACAAAGGCCCGGCCACCGCCGCCGCGCGGGCCCCGGCCAAAATGACCACCGTATCCACGATGTCCGCCGCCAATATAGCCGCCCGGTCCGCCAAAGCTCGGCTGCGCATAGACATAACCTGGATTGTAGCCGTAGCCATAGCCTTGATCGTAGCCATATCCATCGGAATATCCGGGATATTCTTCATATCGATCGTTCGCCACCGCAGCCCCGAGCGCTGCGCCAAACAATCCGAGCACAGCACCCGGAATGGCCGCATTATACCGGCGATGATGCCGATAATAGTGACGGTAATGACGACGATGGCGCACACGCACATCGGTGATGAGCGAGTCTGGCGCAATTGTGGAAACGCCCTGCATCCGAATGGGGGCCGCTTGCGTCAGATCAATTGTTGCCAATGTCATGACAACACCAAGACAGGCCGCCGTCACGCGTAAATAAATCGTTTTGGCCATAATAAAATACCTTCTGTGCCGAGGTTGCCCGGCACTGCTGGAGTTAAGCCGCCCACCGCAAGGCGGCAGGCGTTTTGTTCACCCCCAAGTAAAATACGTAAGCTCAATCGTCCCGGTTTCCACGATCGCGACGATCGCGATGTGAAAACATTTGATCCGCACGCTTCTGCTGGTCTGGCGACAGGGATGTGTACAGCGCTTCAACCGGTGGGATGATTTTTTTCAAATTGGCAGCACTGTCATCGGCATGAACCTGCATGGCCTTCAAATTATCAACAGCCGACATGCGGGTTTCTTCGCGATCATCGCGGCGACGATCTTCGCGGTTGCTGTCCATGCGGCGATTGCGCCCCGCCGTTTCATTTTCAGCCATAACCTTGACGACAGCAGACCATTTGTCTTCCTGAGCCGCAGTGATGTGTAGCCGATCATGCATATGCCGCATGCGCACATCCCTGCGATCCGCAGCGCGCATATCTTCTTCCGTCATGCCGGTGCCGGTTTTGGCAGTCGTTAAATTGGTGTCGCGTGTTGCCTCGGCCGCCTTGGCGTCCGCGCTTGATCCTGGGGCGAGGCGCGATCCCGGTGCCGCGCCCGATTTTGAATCGTTCGCACGCGCATCGTTTGCTTTCGAGCCCGTTGTATTCTGATCTGTTGTGTTTGTCTCAGCGGCCCAAACGGGAAGCCCCAGAAGCGAAACTCCAAGCAATGTCGCTGCAAAAACGTTACCGGCTCGCGGCGTAATCTTGATCATCGGAAACCTCATGGGGTCAGTGTCGCGCAACAAGCGCGCAAATGTCGCTGATCAGGATGCGCGTTCCTCGCAGACTGAATGCCAGCAGACCGAACATCCGCCTATCCTGTCGCTGCAGCCAGACCCGGGATGTACTCAATCAAGATCACCCCCTTGCTATTCCAGGCTTGCACGATGCCCAGCTCAAGCGTGGCTGACGCAGCGTCACTCTGAAGCGTCCCCTCTCAGCCAGACGCAAGTTCCTGTCTTTAAACTTGGAAAATAGATTTCCATCCGCGTGACTCGATGTCTCGCCCGACAGCGACAAACTGATGACCTCCCTCATCCCCATTCTGTCTGCGACACAGATTTCGCGGCTCTCCACGAGCGTCCTCAGCAGCCTGACAACAACGGATATTGCAGCGCTTGCCACCACACAGGTGGCAGCGATGTCAGGTTCGCAAATCAATGCGCTGAGCGCCACAAACATCGGCTTTTTCTCGGGCCCACAAGTATCTGCTTTGACCGGATCTGCCCTGTCCACGCTGGGCCTTCCACAATTCCAAACCCTGATTCAAAGCGCAGCGACGGACCTGACGTCATCCCAGATCGCGGCTCTGCGCAGCGATGAGTTGAATTCCCTCACCAGCACGCAATTGCAAAGTCTTTCAACGTCGCAGATCAGTGGGCTGACAGCGAGCCAACTGTCAAAGGTGTCGAGCACGGTTTTATCGGCGCTCACGAGTTCGGAGATGGCCGCCTTCGATACGACACAGATCCGTGGATTGACCTCAAGCCAAATCAACTCGCTGGGTTCCACCCAATTACAGGCAATCGCGAGCCCACGTTTTTCAACGCAGCAAATCGCCAATTTGACCACGAGCGCATTGGCGAACCTGTCGACAGATCAAATCAGCGCGATGACGTCCTCAGAGCTTGCGGCGCTCTCAAAGACAAATTTAAATAGTCTCGACACATCTGAACTGCAGTCTTTCAATGCGTCACAGGTTCAGGGACTGAATGTCAGCCAGATTGCAAGCCTGACCACCACAAGTCTCTCGCGTCTGGGCACAGCGCAATTTAGCTCGCTTTCCACCACACAAATTCAGGCCCTGTCATCAACGCAGCTCACCGCGCTCGATGCTGCCCGCATGCAGGCTTTGTCGGTCACCAGCCTGTCAAATGGGCAGATCTCTTCGCTGAGCGTTGGCAATTTGGCAAAGCTGTCGCCAACGCAAATCGGCAATCTCAAAACAGGTCAGTTGCCCTTTCTCAGCTCAACGTCATTGGCCAACCTGACAAGTGCCGAACTGCAATCGTTTTCCTCGACGCAGATCAAAGCATTCTCACCCGCACAGCTCTCCGGATTTTCAACGCTGATGCTGGGCGCTCTGACGAACGATCAGCTTGCAGCCTTCACCACCACACAAGTTCAATCTCTGAGAGCTGTGCAACTCAACAATCTGGCTGCCAGCCAGATCCAGTCCCTGGATGCCGTCAAGTTTTCCGCGTTGCAACTTTCCACCATGAGCTCCACTGCATTCAACGCATTCTCCACGTCTCAAATGGCAGCGCTGTCGACGGGTCAGATAGCCGCCATTGCCACAACATCGATCAATGCGTTGGCGTCGGACAAGCTTCAGGCGCTTGCCACCGGTCAATTGAACGCTCTGACAGCGGTTCAGGTGAGCAGCCTAACCTCCACGACGCTCGGCAATCTGAGTACAGCGCAGCTGGCAAGCCTTACGTCGACGCAGCTGCACGGCTTCAGCGCGACGCAACTGACCAATATGACGACCGCAGACCTGCAAGCCCTTACAGCTTCAAATCTCAGCATCGGGCAAGTTGCCAATCTGAGCACCACGGCATTTGCGAATCTGTCCTCTTCGCAGATTGGCACATTCACGACGACACAAGTCGGCGTCCTCGCAACGACATTGTTGAACAACCTTTCGACAACAGCTTTTCATGCACTCGCCACGACGCAACTTGGTGCGCTCAAGCCGGCGCAAATGGCAGGCCTTTCCGCAACGCTTCTGACAAGCTATTCAACGGATGAGATTTCGGCCTTCAGCAGCACGCAACTTCGCGGTCTCACGACAACGCAGTTGGGATTGCTGGCAACAACGCAAATCCAGAGCATACGTGTGGCGGATTTCTCTGCGGCACAAGTGGCGAACATGACGTCCACCATCGTCACGGAACTGTCGAGCTCGCAGGTCGGTGGTCTGACAGCCACCGAAATTGGCGTACTGTCCACGTCTGCCTTAAACAATCTGACCAGCCAGGAAATCCAGGGCCTGACGACGACACAAGCTGCTGCCTTGACCGCCGGTCAGATCAGCAATCTGTCAAGCACCGCGTTCAACGCCTTCACGTCTACGCAAATTTTAAGTCTCGCCACGAGTCAGCTTGTTGCTATTTCGTCGACATTTTTTAACACACTGACCTCAACTGAAATTCAGTCGCTTTCCACAAAGCAGTTGAACGCGTTGATCCCCAACCAGATGGCAAACCTCACCACAAGTGCGTTTGGGCAATTCTCGACTGACCAGGTTGCGGCCCTCACCGCCGCGCCGAGCTACATGCATGGCGCCTCTGATGTGCAACTGATCGGCGAGACGATCGGCCTGCATTTCGACCGCACCGTCGCCCGCTGGCCCGACCGTCCGGCGCTGATCTCCCGCCAGCAGGGTGTCCGCCTGACCTGGGCGCAACTGGCCGAGAAGGTCGATGCCTTCGCCGCCGGGCTGGTTGCGCTTGGCTTGCAGCCGGGCGACCGCATCGGCATCTGGTCGCCGAACAACGCCGAATGGGTGATCACCCAGTTTGCCACCGCCAAGGCGGGGCTGATCCTGGTGAACATAAACCCCGCCTACCGCCTGGCCGAGGTCGAGTACGCGCTGAACAAGGTCGGCTGCAAGGCGCTGATCACCGCGACCGCGTTCAAGACCAGCGACTATATCGGCATGATCAACACGCTGGCGCCGGAACTGGCGATCAGCCATCCGGGTGAGCTGCATGCGGCGAAGCTGCCGGCGCTGAAATCGGTGATCCAGATCGGCGACAGCGATTCCGGAACGTTCGGGTTCGAGAAGATCTACCACCTCGGCCACGACCAGCACCGCGCGCGGCTGCAGGAGCTGGAGCTGCTGCTGCAGTTCGACGACCCGATCAATATCCAGTTCACCTCAGGCACGACCGGGCAGCCCAAGGGCGCGACGCTGACGCACCACAACATCCTGAACAACGGCTGGTTCATCGGCGAGGTGCTGCGCTACTCGGAGCAGGATTCGGTCTGTGTGCCGGTGCCGATGTATCACTGCTTCGGCATGGTGATCGGCGTGCTGGCGTGCATGACGCATGGATCGGCCATTGTCTTTCCCGG